>JBKCXA010000158.1:0-2144 GCA_046316935.1 Prosthecobacter sp. | reverse complement strand
CGCGGGTTCGCATCGCGAGGCTGAATGGCGATGGCACGCTGGACGCCAGCTTCGGCATGGGGCTATCCGGGGCGAACGGAGCCGTCTCGGCCGTGGCGGTGCAGAGCGATGGGAAAGTGCTCATCGGCGGTGCCTTCACGGCGGTCAATGGCACGGCGCGGGCCGCACTCGTGCGGCTCCTCAATGCGCTGCCGAATATCGCCGTCACCGCATCCCTCAGCGGGATCGAGCTTACCGATGGCGTGGGCAGCACGGATGTGGGCACGGTGGCGATCGGCTCGGGCTTCCCCAACTACATGAACATCATCATCACCAACTCAGGCACGGCGGATCTCACCGGGCTGAGCATCACGGGAGGGTCAGGCGAGTTCACCGTCGGTGCCCTCAGTGATACGACCGTGCCTCCGGGCGGCAGCGCCTTCTTTGTAGTGGCCTTCAGTCCCTCCGCCTCGGGCACCCGGAACGCGGTCATTCATATCAGCAGCAATCTACAGGGATCAAAAAACCCCTTCGACATCGCGTTGACCGGCACCGGGATAACCATGTTCCAGGCCTGGGCGAACTTTTTCGGTGTGCCTGCGGATAACACCACGCTCCCGCACTTCGCTTTTGGCACCCTTCCAGGCAGCAGCGGTGCGCTGGTTTACAACGGCCCTCTCTCCGGCGGCGGCACCCTCACCACCGCGGGCACTCCGATCCCCGCCTACGAACCCACTGCCAATGGCATCGACTACCGCGGCTTGTTCGTCCGCCGCACCGAGTATGCCGCCCAAGGGCTGACCTATCAGCCCCAGTTCAGCGCGGATCTGGTCACCTGGGTAAACAGCACCGCCGTGCCCACGGTGCTCTCGAGTGCAGGGGACTACCAGGTCGTCAGCGTGCCCTACCCGCCCTTCATCAATGGGAAGAAAGCACGCTTCTTCCGGGTGCAGCTCAGCTCCGCCCCCTGAGCCACCTTTTCTCGCTCCAAACAAAAACTCTAACTCATCCACCATGAAGCTCCTCAGCCTCTCCGCCCTTTGCTCCTTGCTCCTCGCTGCGTCCGCCCCGGCGGCGGTGATTTATAGCGGCAGCGTCAACCACGCCATGCCAGTCAATCCCACCGGCTTTTACCTCAATCCTCTAAGTGGTGCCACGAGCACGATCCTCCCTGGCGATTGGAATACCGCCCCCTGGATCAATCCCTTCTTCGGCGGTGTCTACATCGCCACGGGTGACCTCTTGCGTCCCGTGATCACTGGAGCCGATCAAATCGTCAATCTCGCCAGCGGCACAGTCATCGGCTCCTTGAGCACCTTTGCCGTCGCGGAAAGCGGCAGCTCCACGCATGTGGGAACGGCCGTGGAGCAGTTTCAGCTCGGAGCGCCGGGCATTCTGGGCTTTGCCTTTCAGCCCACCACCGGCGGCAGCACCCACTACGGCTGGATGCGCCTCACCATCAACAACACCGGCAGCGGCACCCTGCACGACTATGCCTACGAAAACGCGGCTGGCACCGCCATCCTGGCCGGCCTCACCACCAGCGTGCCCGAGCCAAGCCGCGTGGTGCTGATGCTCGGCGGCCTGCTCGCGGTGAGCCTCAGAAGACGGCGGTAAAATACACCTGCCGTCCTCATTGGCGTTTCCGCCATCCATGCAGCGGTAAAAACCAAAGCGCGGCGGTTGCATGCGACCACACGTCGGGTGTTCATGGGGTGCCTAAACACATCCCAACTGACATCCCGAACATGCATTCTCTCCAAGGCCAGAACGTGATCATCATGGGCGGCACCACCGGCCTCGGCCTCTCCGCCGCGAAAAAACTCGTCGCCGCCGGGGCCAACGTCGTCGTCACCAGCCGCACGCAGGCAAATGTGGATGCCGCTTTGGCCGAACTCGGCCCGCAGGCCCGTGGCTTCGCCGCCGATGCCGCCACGCCCGAGGCCGCCGAGCGTGCCGTGGCCATGTTTGATCGACTCGACGCCCTCTACCACGTCGCCGGCGGCAGCGGACGCTCGAAAGGCGATGGCCCGCTCCACGAAATGACCGATGACGGCCTCGACTACACCCTCGACCTCAATTTGAAGTCCGTCGTGCTCTCGAATCGCGCCGCTGTGCGGAAATTCATCCAGCAAGGCACCGGCGGCGTCATCCTCAACATGGCC
>JBKCXA010000157.1:0-2551 GCA_046316935.1 Prosthecobacter sp. | reverse complement strand
GCACGGAGGCCATGTAGCGGCGGTATTCGTTGCCGGCGTTCGGGTTGGCTTCGCGATGCGCTTTGTTGCTCGGCTCGATGACGACGGTGACGGCGTAACCGACCATGGGTCCCATCTGCGGCATGAAATCGCGTGTCTCCTCGATGTTGAAGGCAGCGGCGGCGGAGTCGCGCTTCGTGATCTGCTCCCAGCCATTGTAGATGGTGGGCGTGTTCCAGCGCTTGAGCTGGAGGAGGTCGGCATGGCTGAGGACGGACATGCCGCGATGAGAGAAGGAAAGCCGGGCGCGGCAATGGCGGGGTGATGGTAACGGGGTGTTACCATTTGGTGGGTCAAGGAGAGGTCAAGGAGAGGTCAAGAACGTCAAGATGGTCAAGCAGTCACCTTCTTGACCTCTTGACCATGCCTCGACGGTCCAGCCCCCCTCACCCCTTCTTGATCCGATACTGCGTGCGGCGGCTGTTCAGCCAGCGGACGCCGAGCATGTCCATCGTGGCCCGCCAGGCGCGGTTGCCGAAGCCGTATTTGCTCACGCCGCTGACACGCGGACGATGGTTCACCGGCAGCTCGGTGACACGCCAGCCCATGTTCCGAATGAGCGCGGGGATGAAGCGGTGCATGCCGTTGAAGAGCAGCAGGGCCTCGCGGCACTCGCGGCGCATGGCTTTGAGCGTGCAGCCAGTGTCGCGGACGCCATCGCCGACGAAACGTGCGCGGACAGCATTGGCGATGCGGCTTTGCAGGCGCTTGAAGGCGGTGTCCTTGCGCTTCTGGCGGTAGCCGCAGACGAGGTCCCAGCCTTGATTGAGCATGGTGAGCATCGCGGGGATGTCCGCCGGGTCGTTTTGAAGGTCGCCATCGAGGGTGACGATGACCTCACCACGGGCGCTGTGGATGCCGGCATGCATCGCGGCGCTTTGACCGCTGTTTTTCTCAAACTGGATCACCCGCACACGCTCGCCGCCCGGGATGTTTGCCAGCGTGCTGTCCGTGGAGGCATCATCGACGAGGACGATTTCGTAATCGCGGGTGGCCAGCGCGGCCTCGATCTGGCGTTGCAGCTCCGCGACATTGCCTTCTTCGTTGTAAAGAGGAACGACGACGGAGATGGCGGGAGAGGCGGGCATTGGACACTTAGGATTCGGGCGGGCGGAAGTCGTGGCAAGAGAAGATTTTCAGCCAGCGCACTTCATTGCCCGCATGCATCACCCGCGCCACGGAAAGCAGCTCCCACGAGGCAAAACGGGCCTCAAGCTCCGGCGGTGGCTTCACGGCGGCGGGATCATCGGTGATGAAAAGGACGTCACAGCCCTTTTGAAGCTCGGCGAGGTCAACGAACCGAGAACCGCTCTTCGAGTAAAACTCAAGCTCGGCGGCCATTTGAACATTCGAGGCCATCGAGAAGCTCTTCGGGGCCTTTTCGAGTGCTGCATCAAAGAGCCGGGCACTCTCCCGCCAGCCTCGCATGACCGAAGAAGGGTCCGCGATGAAGAAACGGCTCCATTCGGCCTGCGGTGGCAATTGACCTGAGAATCGCCACGGCACGCCCAGCGTGCGCAGGAGGTCGCTCTGCATCAAGAACACGCTCTGCAGCGCCGCGCACACGATGGCGATGGTGCGCAGGCTGATCTTTTGCTCGCTCGGCATCGCACCAAAGACCGCGCCCTGATGCGCCAGCACGATGGCAGCCGGCAGCAGCCAGGCCGCGCCACCTGCATCCGGCCAGCGATCCCACGGTCCGTAAAGCAAATCGAGCGCTGCCATCGGCAGCGTGAAGCCCAGCGGCATCGCCCGCATGCCCACGAGCGCCGCGTTTGGCACGATGAGGCGGCCCACCAGCACGAGCAGTGTGATCAGCATCGGCGAGGCGAGCATGATCCATCGGAAGAGATTCGGTGCGAGAGCCAGCGCGGGCATTTCAAACGCCCGCCAGCCTTCGTTCAGCACCATCGCGATGCCCCACAGCACCGCGATGACGAGGAAGCCGGGTGCTTTGAGATGATGACGAAGCCGGTTCGGCCAGCCGAGCGCCGCGATGACACCCGCCAGCAAGGCAAAACCCGGCGGCGCCACCATCACCGAACCCGCCACGCAGGCCCCGGTGGCAAACCACGCCCAATGCAGCGGATGCGCATGCAGCAGCGCCAGGCGCAGGCAGAGCATCGCGGCGGCGGTGAGGGCAAACAAGGCCGTGCCGGGCGTCAATGACACCGCGGCGAGGTTGAAGGCAGGCAGCACATTCAGCACCACCACCGCCCAGCCTGCGATCATCGGATCAAACAAGCCGCGTGTGAACCGCCAAACCGCCAGCGAGGCCAGCAACGCCATCAACGGCGCGAAGAACCGCACACCAAACTCACCACCACCGAACACCGCGGTGCTCATCTGGACCATCGCCACCAGCAGCGGTGCCTCCGAGGGCCTGCCATGCCGTGCCGCGAGTGCCAGCGCCGCCTCGTCGGGCGAGAGCTCCAGCGTCGGCAGCAGCGCCCAGCGCCAGAGCGTGAGCAGGCCGAGGGCGAAAAAGAGAAAGCGCTGGCGCCGCATGAAG
>JBKCXA010000156.1:0-8580 GCA_046316935.1 Prosthecobacter sp. | reverse complement strand
GATGGTGATGCCTGAAGGCGGCGTGACCAGGCTCCACGTCACACCCACGCCATTGCTCACGCTCGCTGTAAAGCCGGTGGCCTGCGTGAAGGGCAGCGGCTGCTGAATCAGGAGCGGAGCACCATCCGTGATGGTAACGGTGGGGCAGCCCGACGTGATGTTGAAGACCTTCGAGCCTGCGCAGCTCGTCTGGTTCGTGGCCGTGAAGGTGTAGTTGGTGGCAGCGACTGCGGCGGTGGGCGTTCCGCTGACGACACCCGTGGTCGTGTTGAGGCTCAAACCGGCCGGAAGAGCTGGCGAAACGCTCCACGTGTAGGTTTGTGCCGGCACGCCCGTGCCCGCCGTGCTCGCGGCGAGTGTTTGTGAGTAGGCGCTGCCCACCACGGCATTCGGCAGCGAAGCCGTGGTGACCGTCACCGTGGGGCAATTGATCACGATGCTCAGCGTGCGTGTGGCCGTGCAGCCATCCACATCCGTGGCGGTCACACTGGCGGTGCTGTAAGTGCCGGGAGCCGCAGTCGGCGTGCCACTCAGCACACCCGCCGAGCTCAAGGTGAGGCCGGCAGGAAGGTTCGCCGAGGTCCACGTCACCGCACCGCTGGTGTTCGTGGCGGTGAAGGTCGTGCTCGTGATGGCTTGATATTGAGTGAATGGTCCGACCGAGCTCGGAGAGATGACCAGCGTGGGACAGCCCACGGAGATCGTGTATCCAATGCCGTTCGAGCAGCCGTTCGCATCCATGGCGGTGATCGAAAGCGTGCTCACACCTGTCTTCGTCGGCGTGCCGGTGAATGTGGCTGTCGTGCTCGTGGCCGCAGGCGTCCACGTCATGCCGAGCGGCATCGTGCCGCCCATCACCCAGGTGTAGGGTGCGGTGCCAGCTCCAGCGGTGAGCGTGATGGTGCCCGGATTCACCCCGCGGGTCAGGAACAGCGGCGAGGGGCTGCTCGGCGTGATCGTGATCACCGGGCACACGCGGAAATTGCCGCTCCAGGTACCCGAGCACGACGGAAAGGCCGTGCTCGTGGCCGTCACGGTGATCGGATACAGGCCCACTGGCGTGGCGGTTGTGGTGCTGATGATGCCGGTCGATGAATTGATCGTCATGCCCGTGGGCACGGTGCCGCCGAGCGTCCATGTGAAGGGCCCGCTCATGCCCGTGGCACTCGGAGCGATCGGCTGCGTGTAGGCGACACCGACCGTGGACATCAGACCGGTGACGCTGACGGAAATCGCCGGGCAGGCGATCGTGACGGTGTAGTCTTCGATCTCGCCCGCACCAAAATTTCCCGTCGGCGCAAGAGCGGAATTGCCACTGATACGGAAACGAGCGCCGCGCAGGGATCCAGGGCTGGCTCCTGCGGGCACCGTGAACTCGACTTGATAGGTCCGGTTCGAGGTGATCGCGGGAATCACGGCATACATGATGCGCTCACCTGTGGCACTGCCGCCCGTGCCAGCGTTCCAGGTGGAGCTGAGCACATCGACATTGTTGAAAACGCCGTCATTATTGAAGTCGATCCAGCCCTGAATGTAGCCGATGGCACCGGTATTCTTCACGGCATCGAGATTGAAAATGACCTGCTGGCCCTGGGTGATGGTCGCGGGCAGGGCCGCGCCGTCCTCGTCATCGCTCCCGGTCGTATCGTCAGTCGTAGCAGCCGAGTTCGGGGCCACTGTTGCCTCAACATCCACCGTTGCCCCCAGACGCAGATTAGAGTTTACCGTCGCTGTCGTCGTGGTCGTCGCGGCGCCCGACGGATTGGTGGCATGCGACCAGTCACCAAAGTCCGTGGTTGCCACGGTGGTAAGGGAGTAGGCCAGCGAGCCGGTGCAGCCGTTCGAGTCGGTGGACGTCACGGTGAAGGTCGCCGTGGTGGCCGCCGTGGGAGTCCCGCTGATGACACCACCGGTGCTCATGCTCAGCCCGGCGGGCAAGCTGCCGCTGGTGATCGAGTAGGTGTAAGTGCCGCTGCCACCGCTGGAGGTGATCGTCTGAGAGTAGGCGGTGCCGGTCGTGCCGTTGGGCAGCGTGGAGGGGCTCACCGTGACGGTGGCGCAGGCGCAGCAGCCCAGCACGGCGAAGTCACCCATCACCGGATCGAGGCCCGCCGGGGCACGCAGCGTGACGGTGTAAGCCGTGCCAGCGGCCATGGCGGTCGTGTAAGGCACAAAGTAGTAATAGATGGGCATCGTTCCCCCCACCTGATCGATTGGAACCTGCCCGGTGGCCACCGGGCCCATGTTCGTGGCTACTTGCACGCCATTGACCAGCACTTCCGAGAAGGTCGGATTGTAGTAAACGCTCTCCCAATAGATCCCGGCGGGTGTGGAGGTCTGCGCTGGTGTGAGCGTGAGCGTGAATTGATACCCGGCACCGAGGTTTGGTGCCCAACAAGCATAGGCAGAGCATTCCGGGCTGTTCACCGCGATCGTGCCGGAAGGCACTCCGACGTGCGTGTCACGGAAAATACGCCCCGAGCCACCCCAGGTCGGTGTCGTGCGCGAGGCACTCGTAACGCACCAGGACTTGTAACTGATGCCCGCGATGCCACCGGTGCCCGCGTCCTGCAGGCGCATGGACGTTCCGGCCAGCACGCCATGGTTCGAGAAAGGCGCACGAATGGAAAGCCCCGGCTCGTAGGGCGGCCCGGTGGCCACATAACCCCAGCGGCGGCCATTGGAGAGCGCGGTGGACTGTACGTCATTGCAAACCGTGCCGCCGCCGTTCGTCACGATCATCGTGTAGCTGTTTCCATCCACGCAGCCTGCCGCGTCCGTGGCCGTCACTTTGAAAACATAGGTGCCCGCTGTCGTCGGCGTGCCGGAAAGCACCGCGGTGGAGCTGTTGAAGGTCAATCCGGGTGGAAGCGTGCCGCCAGCGCTCCACACCACCGGCGTCGTGGCACCCGTCGTCGTGAAGGTCTGGCTGAAGGCGGTGCCCACCAAACCCTGCCCGAGTGCCTCGGGAGCCACCATGTCACGCGGGCAGATGCGCAGCACATAGTCCTCGATCTCACCCGTGGAGCCTGCGCCGGTGGGGGCGATGCCCGCGGTATTGGCGAGGCGGAAACGCACCCCGCGGTTCGCCCCCGGCGATGCATCCGGCGGGACGGGGAAGGAAACGCTGAGCGATTGTGCCGAGGCATTCGTTCCCACCGTGATCGGAGAGATCAAAAGCTCGCCCGTGGTGGCGGTGGCGGCGTTGTAGAGCGTGTTGTTGAAGGTGCCGTCGTTGTTGAAATCGATCCAGGCACTGAGGAATCCAGTCGCGCCGCTGTTGTTGAGCACCGTGGCCGGGATGGTGACATACTCGCCCTCAGTGACGATGGCCGGAATGGTCACGCCGTCCTCGTCATCGCTGCCGGTGGTGTCATCCGTGGTGGCGGCCGTGTTCGCCGTGACGCTGGATTCGCCGTCGGACAGGGTGCCAATGCGCAGCGTGGAGCTGATCGTGGTCGAGGTGGTCGAGGTCGCCGCACCGGAGCCCGCCCAGTCACCAAAGTCCGTGGTGATGCCACGCAGGCCAAAGTCGATGGTGTCCTCGTTCGATCCCGCGCCGCTTGGCTCGGCCCCCACGGTGAGGGTGATGAGAGGTGAGACGATCTGCGTGCCGGTGCCGCCGGGTTGTGAACCGTTGTTGTCATTGTTCACGCTGTTGTCCGTGGTGGTGACGGTGCCGGAGGCCAAGGGAAGGCCGGCAGGCGGATTTGGAATGCGGACGTAATACACGCCGGCCAGCACGTCCTGGAACTGGTAGAAGCCGCCGTTGAAGGTCACCGCGTCCGCGATGAACTGGTCATCCCCGCCGCCGTTTTCACGCGTGCCGTTCACACCAGGCGTCCAGAGCTGGAGGGCCACACCGTCCACACCGGACTCCGTGGTGTCTTTGAGGCCGTTGTTGTTGTCATCCTGCCACACGAGGTCGCCCACGGTGAGCGTGGGGCAGAGCTCCGTGACGACAGAGTAGCTGCCGTCTTCGGAGGTATCCAGCCAGCCCTGATTCGGCCAGCCCATGTCCCCGGTAACAGCGAGAGTGCCATTGGCATTGTAGGTCCAGGCGGTGTTCACATCCATGGGGTGGAACCACAGTCCCGCACGGGAGAAAAACTTCGCTCCCACCCAGGCAGACTTGTCGGTGACGACCGACCAGTTATTGGCGTTGTTGATGCGAGCGGTGTTGATGGTGGTGCGGAAGCGGACGCTGGTGCCGGTCTCCACCACGCTCATTTGCAGCACATCAGCGGCATTGATGCCGGTGCCAGAGGTGGCGACCATGCAGTTCGCAGCCGTTTGCCAGGAGCCCTCACCGAGAGAGGTACTGTATTTATAAACGGTGATCTTCGGCGAGGCGCGATTGGTGCCGTCAAAGTAGATGATGGCGCTGTTGTCTGTGTGCGGAGCCGGGCCGGGCGTGACGGTGATCCAGAAGGCATCCACCTTCTTGCCGTTCACCTGCTCGTAGGTCACATCGATGCTCAGGCGGTCCTTGTCCGCATCGAAGATCATGTCCCAGTCGGTGAAGTAAAAGAAGGCGCCGTTGTTGCCATTGTTGTAGCCGAAGTCATAGGGCTGGTCCGGGCTGATTTCCTCCACAGCACTGAAATTGCAGTCCTTGTTGAGGTCCTTCATGTTGAACCGATAGCACCCAGTGACGACTTGTTTCGTGCCGTCGAGGGCGAAGTCGATGGTCATTTCCCCGTTGTTGTCCGCCGCGTCGTCCTCGGAACCCATGAAACCGCCTTCCGCCGTGGCCGTGGGCTCGCCGCCGGCGCTGAGGGCAAAGGTGTGGCTGGAGATGCCGGTCTGCGCGGGCTTGGCCGCATCCACGCCGCTGTCCGCGCTGCCGGTGGTGCTGTTGTCATCTCGCTGGTCATCCGTGGGCGCTGTGGCCTGCACAAAGGAAAGACGGCCTTCGAGCGGGCCGCCGCCACTAAACTCCGTGTTCGGGATTTTCACATAGTAGGTGCCGGCATCGACGTTGTTGAAGCGGTAGCGGCCCGTGTCCGTGGCGGTGCCTGAGTAGGTCACGGGAATACCACCGTTGGCCGTGTCACCGATGAGGCGGAATCCGTCGTCCCACCAGTTCTGAGACCCACGCTTGGCCCAGACCTCGAAACCACCGCCGCCAACCCATTCAAAGCCGAGGAACTCAATCTTGTGCGGCCCCGCAGCCAGCACCACGCTGCCAAAACGGTCCTCCGGCGCGTGCAAACCGTCGTCATGGATCAAAAGACTGCCGTCCACCTTCAAACGGCCGCCGTCGTCCGTGTTGATGCAGAAGGTGTAGGTGTCCCCGGTGGTGATGTTCATCGTGGCGGTGGCCTGCAGCACCATGTTTTCCATGCTGCCGTTTGGCAGCAGCTTTCCATCACCCGCGTGTCCCCAGTCGGTCCAGTCATTATTCCAGCTCGTGGTGACGTAGTTGATGAAATCGGTGGTGCCGGTCCACAGGGAAGTGCGGTTGCTGCCGAGCATCACGGCCTCCGCCGTGGCCACGTTTTTGACCTCGATGGAGGCCTTGGCCTGCTGGAGGCGCCAGCCCGGCAGGAAGGGAGGGGACACGGTCGTCGTCTCCTGCAGGAGCACGTTGGAGCTGTTGAAAAGCTGCACGCGCACCCCGCCCACGCCGGCGTCACCGGTGTCGTAGCGGCCGTTGTTGTTGTTGTCGAGATAGACCAGGTTCCCCACGCTGAGCTTCCGCGAGGTGGTGAGGCCGAAGTCGATGGTGTTTTCAATATCGGTCGTGCCGCCGGTCCCGGGCTCACCATTGTCCGTGAGGGTGATGACCGGGCTGAAGATGAAGGAATACTCCCCGCCGGGCTGTGCGCCGTTGTTGTCATCGTTCGCCCCGTTGTCCGCAGTGGTCACATTACTCCCAGTGGACGGATAGGCGGAGGAAGGGGTGACACGAACAAAGTAGCGGCCGGGTGAGGGAATGGCAAAGGAGTAGGCACCGCTGGCATTGGTGGAGGTGGTGGCCACGAGCGTGTCCGCGTTGGATCCGCTGCCGCCGATGGCATTGTCCGCACCGGGGGTGAAAAGATCCACCGGGATGTTCGGGATACCGCTCTCACCGGCTTGCTTCGTGCCGTTGTTGTTCGAGTCGAACCAGACGAGGTCCCCAAGCGTGAGATTGGCACCGGCCCGGAAACCGAAGTCCACCGTGAGATCCCCGTTGTTGTCATCGGCGTTGTCCGTGGTTCGATTGCCGCCGAGTTCCACCCCTGTATCAATCGGTTCCGAGTTGTCCGAGAGCACGATGATGCCGCTGCTGATGCCTGTGGAAGCAGGCAAGGCCGCATCGATGCCGTTTTCGTCCGTCTGGTCATCCGCCACCGCATCGCCACCCGCACCGGGAATGGACACCCGGCCAAACAGCGGGCCGCCATTTTGAAATTCCGACGGCGGGATGTGCACAAAGTAGCGCCCGGCACTCAGGCCGGTGAAGGCATACTGGCCTCCGCCGGTGGTCAACACGGCGGCGGCGGGTGTGTCCGTGAGCGCATTGCGGCCTTCCGGGAAGAGATAAACGAGTACGTTGTCCACGCCCTCGCCCGCGTCGAAATTCCCATCACTGTTCGCATCATTGAAGACCATGTTGCCGATGGTCATGATGGCTCCGCAGGGGCTTTCCGTGGGCAGGGCCTCGTTGTTGTAGGAGCCCATGGAGTTCCACCAGGAGCTGTCTGGATTGTTGCGCGGCCACGAGGTGAGCTTGCCTTCCGAGTTGTAGGTGGGTGCGCTGGCGAGATCGTAGTAGTGGCTCCAGATGCCCATGAACTTGCCGATGCTCATGCCGCCCCAGGTGGCCGGATTGATGCCGTAGCTGGTCCACAGGTTTCCGTTGTTCACGCGGCTCATATCCGCACTGATCGTCACGGTGAGCGAGGCACCTGCCTCGACGGCCGTGGCGGTGCAAAACGCCGGACGGGCGATGTTTCCATCGAGATACTGGCCGGGCGTGAGGTAGCTCGTCTGGCCGCCTTCCGGCCCCTGATACTTCATCACCGTGACCCTCGGCGTGGCGCGGTTGAAGACGTCCACATACATGATGGCGGCGGAGTTGTCGTAATTCGGCGTGGGACCGTCCGTGAGCACGAAGTAGAAGCCCTCCACCTTCTTGCCGCTCCATTGGTTGAAGATGTACTGGATGTCGAGACGCTGCGTGCGGGTGTCGTAGGCGAACTGGGCCCGGTCGATATGGCAGATGGCTCCGCCGAAAACGAGGTTCGTGCTGAGCGTGGTGCCATTGAGCCGCTGGATGAGCGGCACGCCATCGCGATCGGTGTCGATGATGCGGATGTAAAAGCAGCCTTCCTGCTCGGTGTGGAAGCCGAGGTCCACCGTGAGGTCCACATCCGTGTCACGTGCGTCATCGGAAGTGCCGCCTGTGCCGGTTTCACCCGTGCCGTTGGTCGGCTCCATGCCTGTGGCGAGCTGGAAAGAGGTCGTGCGCACGCCACTGGCAGAGGGCGTGGGCGTGTCCGTGCCGTTGTCGGCTCCGGTGGCGGCTCCATCATCATCGATGACAGACCAGGCAGGCGTGCCGTTTTTGATCGATTTGTAGCCGTTGAGCGGTTTCCCGGTGAGGAACTCACTGGCGGGAATCTTCACATAGTAGCTGCCCGGTGCCAGACCATCAATCTGCCAGCGTCCGCCGGACGTGGGATCGAAATAGCTGACGGCCAGCCCGCCGCTGGCGGTGTTGCCGACGAGCTTGAAGCCGGTGTTCCAGCTCGTGTGGCTGCCGCTTTGCGCGTAAAGCTCCACGCTGCCACCCCAGACACCCATGTAAACCATTTCAATGGGATAGGTGCCGGCGTTCAGGGTGATCTGGCCGAACCGGTCCCCCACCGAGTGCAGGCCAGCCTCATCAATGATCACGTCCGTGTTGTTCACCCGCAGGCGACCACCATCATCCAGTGTCATGCCAAAGGTGTAGGTGCCCGTCGTCGGAATCGTGATGGTGCCGGTGGCCCGCACGACGAAATCGCCGGGAGAGTAGGGGTTGATGTCGTTGGGGAAATTGACATTGCCGGAGGTAAACCGCCCTTCCACATCACCTGGATAGAGGTAGTTGATTTGCGTGGCCGAGCCCGTCCAGTTCGCGATCTGGTTCGTGCCGTTGATGACCGCCATGGCCTGGGTGTAGTTCCGCACTGAAACGGAGCTGAACACCTGCTGCACCTGGAAACCGCTCATCGACGTTCCATTGCTCGTCGTGGTGCTGGCCACCAAGGTGTTCGAGGTGTTGTAAAGCTGCACCGCCACACCCGCCGCCCCGGTGTCGCCCGAGTTGAAGCTGCCGTTGTCATCGAGGTCGAGGTAAACGAGGTTCCCCACGCACAAACCGCGATAAACACCAAAATCGACCGTGTAGTTCGTGTCGTTGTCCGTGTCGCCATCGGTGATGGACTCGGCATCGATCGCCAGATTGATGACCGGCGAGAACAAGGCCGTGCCGCGACCGCCGGGCTGTGCGCCGTTGTTGTCGTTGTCCTCCGCATTGTCCGCGATGTCCGGCACGCCGCCGGTGAGGAAGTGCGTGGAGGGCGGTGTGACCTTCACATAATAGTT
>JBKCXA010000155.1:0-7049 GCA_046316935.1 Prosthecobacter sp. | reverse complement strand
GTTTTTGGTGCCTCATGGGCACGCAATTCCAGGGAGCCTTCTCCGATAGCGTCCTCCGCTGGCTGGTCATCTACCTCGTCATCGCCAAAAAACTGCCCAAGGAGGAGCTCGATGCGCTGGTGTCTGATTCGGGCATGTATTTCGCCATTCCGTTTCTCCTGCTTTCCATGCTCGGCGGCTGGATGGCGGACCGCTTCAGCAAGCGCCGCGTGATGATCGGCGTGAAGATGATGGAGGTGGGCATCATGGTCTTCGCCGCCTTTGCCCTCGGTTCCGGCAAAACACCGCTGCAGCTCGCCGCGATCTGCCTCATGGGCGTTCACAGCGCCTTTTTCGCCGCGTCAAAGTATGGCTCGCTGCCGGAGGTGGTTCCAACGACCAAGCTCTCCTGGGCCAATGGCATCATCGAGATGCTCACCTTCCTCGCCACGATCTTTGGCACGCTGGCAGCCGCGTGGATGGCGCGAACCTTTGCGCATCAGCCATCCATCGGCGGCTTCATTTTGCTCGGGCTGGCCATTTTTGGCTGGATGCTGAGCCTCGGCATCACTCGCATACCGGCGGCGAATCCCAAGAAGCCGCTGAACCTCAATTTCATCGGCGAACTATGGCATGAATTTCGATGGATGAAGCAGGACCGCGATCTCTGGCGGGCCAACCTTGGTAACACCGGCTTCTTCTTCATCGCCGCCCTGCTCCAGATGAACATCGTGCTCTACGCCGAGCAGGTGTTTCACCTCGGCGAGACGGAAAACAGCGCCCTTCAGGTGGCACTCGCCATCGGCATGGCGGTGGGCAGCATCCTAGCAGGCAAGCTAAGTGGCGACCACGTCGAGTATGGTCTCATCCCGCTCGGAGCCATTGGCATGGCCTCGATGGGCTTCATTCTTGGCATTCCTGGCATTGAACGAGCCTGGTTCACCGTCGCTCTCGCACTTCTCGGCATCGGTGGAGGTCTTTTCATCGTTCCCATCGCTGCCGTTCTTCAACATTGTCCGCCTGCGGATCGCAAAGGCAGCGTGCAGGGAGCCGCCTCGTGGCTTTCCTGGGTGGGCATCGCCGGTGCAGCGCTCGTGCAAAAAGAACTCAACATGCGCCTCGGCTGGTCGCCCGGCCAGGTCTTCTGGTTCTGCTCCGGCTGCGCCACCATCGCCGGCATCTATGTGGCAAAGACGCGGCCCAGCGCATTGCCGAGCATGCTCGCTCGCTGGATGGGAAAGCCGACCTCTTGAGCCTCAAGCAAGCCCGACAACGGCCTTGATCACGCCGCTCGATGGTTTCAGCCAGGCGTCCATCTGCTCGGGCAGAACTTCAAACTCGCAGCGATGGGAGATCCATGGCCGCGTGTCGATCCGGCCGCTTTGGATCATGGCGAGGATGCGCGGGAAATCGGGGCTCTGGGCATTGCGGCTGGCCAGCAGCGTGAGTTCGCGGCGATGAAACAAGGGATCATCAATCGTCACAGGCTCCTTGGTGATGCCGACATAGACCACCCTGCCAGTGAAACGCGCCCAGCGCATCGCGCGGCTCATCGAATGCGGATTGCCCGTGGCATCGAAGACGATCTGGAAACGCGGTTCATCAGCCAGCGACGACACCACCTCGACTCCGGCATAGTTTTCCGTCACAAAGGCTCGCCGCTTCTCGCTCATCTCCAGCACCGTGATGCGTGCACCGACCGCACGGGCGAATTCGAGAACGGTGAGGCCGATGGGGCCTGCGCCGATGATGAGCACGTCGTCCTCTTTCGACACCGCGGCACGATTCACCGCGTGGCAGCCGATGCCGAGGGTCTCGACGAGGGCGAGTTGCTCAAAGGACAAGGCATGGCAGGGATGCAACGTCGCCGCCGGCAGGATCATCCGCTCGCGCATGCCGCCATCGCAGTGCACGCCAAGCACCGCGAGCGTCTCACAGCAGTTCGTGGCACCGCGGAGGCAGGCGTGGCAGTGGCCGCAGTTCAAATAGGGCTCCACCGAGCAGCGATCCCCTGCCCTGAGATGCGTCACGCCCTCGCCAACGGCCATAACCTCGACACCGAGCTCATGACCCAAAATGCGCGGATACTCGATGAAGGGCATTTTGCCCTGATAGCCGCTGAAATCCGTGCCGCAGATGCCGATGGCGCGAATCGCCACGAGAGCCTCGCCAGCTCGTGGCGCAGCGGCTTCAGGCAGCGTGGACCATTCGAGGCGTCCGGGGGCGGTCAGCGTGAGGGATTTCATGGCCGCCGCCCATACGCGGCATTCGCGGGCAGACAATCGGCATGCCGCGGACATTGCTTTTTGCTTTCACGAAGGCTAAACGCACCCCGCGCATGCCTTCCGAGTCCCACCACGCCCACGAGGAGCTCTTCGACGCCGCCTTTCTCGACAGGCTGCGCGTGCTGGCCCTGCGCCTGCGCAAGCGCCGCCAGCTCCTACGCCGTGGAGCGCAGTCCTCGCCTGCGACAGGCTTCACGCGGGAGTTCAAAGACTACCGCCACTACACCCCGCGTGAGGATTATCGAGCCATCGACTGGCGACTCTATGCGCGGCTCGAAAAGCTTTTCGTGCGCCTTTACGAGGAAACGCAGGAACTGAACCTGCACATCCTCATCGACGACAGCGCCTCCATGGCAAAGCCACATCCTGAAAAGCGCCGCCAGGCTCTGCGATTCGCCGTGGCACTGGCTTATCTGGCACTGAGTGCGCAGCAGCGCGTGAGCATCTACTCGATGAGCGATGCCGTGCGGCAGGACCTGCCGCCCATGCGCGGCCAGGGTAATATCGAGAAGGTCATCCAAGCGGTCATGAAGATGAAATTCGAGGGCGTCACCGACATGCGCCGCTGCTTTGAGGAGTTCCGCCCTTCCCGGCAACGCTTTGGCATCATCTTCATCATCTCCGACTTCTTCGGCCATGAGATCGGCAGCGCCGGAGAAGCCGTCGCCCGCGTGGCAGCCTGGCCGGGTGAGAATCACCTGCTGCAAATCGTGCATCCCGAGGAACGCGAACCCTCTTTGGAAGGCGAGTTTGAACTCACCGAGGTCGAGAGCGGCGAGCGCCGTCGCTTCTGGCTGACGAAACGCGACGCCCTGCGCTACACCGAGACCTTCGACGCCTTTTGCGATCACCTCGCCCGAGAGTGCGCCACGCGGCGGATCGATTTCATGCAAGTGGGCAGCGAGGAGCCCTTCGAGGAGCGCTTCCTCGACCTCCTCGCCCGCGGTTCCGCGCTGGCAGGCGCATGACACAGCTCTGACAAAGCCGCTCAAAAGCCTTACAGAGCCCCGCTTTACGCAAAAAGACCCGCGAGGACATTTTGCGCATGGACACCACGAACCACGCCGAGATCCTCAAAGAAGGCACCCATGCCTGGAACGCTTTCGTCTTCGACGCGAACATCCAAAGTGCTGAATTGCGTGACGCGGACCTCTCCGACCTCAGCCTCCGCCGCGTGAATCTCGTGAATGCCGACCTCACCAGCGTGAACTTCAGCACCTCCGACCTTAGCCAGGCCTGCCTCGCCGATGCAAAGCTGCAAGGTGTGAACTTCAGCGGCAGCCTGCTCAACGGCGCGGACCTCAGCGATGCCGATGCCAGCGGCGCGGACTTCCGCGGTGCCCGTCTCAACGGCACCAACCTCGCCTCCGCCGTGCTCCGCGGGGCCAATTTTGAAGGCGTCGATCTCCGCCGTGCCACGCTCACCGGCGCTTGTTTCCATCAAGCCAGGCTCAGCGGTGCCCGCCTGTATCGGAGCGCCCTCAAGCAAGCCGACTTCGCCGGCGTGAACCTCTCCGAAATCGACCTTCTGGAGGAAGCCGGTGCCGGATTCGTTCCCGCCACGGCCTCGTGAGCTGATGGCGTGGGGTTGCTTTCAAACGCGAAGCGATCAAGCAGCCGCTTCTGAGCTCACTACGGAACATATTCGTGATCATTCGCGATGCCTGGACGCGGTTTTCTCTTCCTCCAATCGGCATTCGACATTCGGCATCGGCCATTCCACACTGGCCCCATGTCCCCTGCCCCCACCGATTCGCTCGATGTCTCCCGCCTCGGCCTGGAAACGCCCATCAGCCGCATTGGCCGCTCCTTGAGCCAGCTATGGGATGCCGATGAGGCCAAGACCCGCGCCTCGCTCATCAACCTCGCCATCTACACGGAGGAGAGTGAGGAGCTGGCCGCGGCGAATGATGTCCTCGAAAAAGTCGCCGCGGAGCATGCCTGCCGGGCCATGCTCATTCTCGCCCTGCCGCAGGTCCAGCCGCCGCGTGCCCGCTCATGGATCCAGGCGCTGTGCCGGCCCTATCAGGGAAAGCAGGCCGTCTGCTCCGAGCAGATCACCTTCGTGCTCGAAGGCGGCGATGCCGCGCAGGTGCAAAATCTCGTCTTTGCCCATCTCGACTCCGACCTCCCGCTCGTCGTCTGGTGGCAGGCAGACCTCACGAAGAACTTCGCCGAGCGTCTCTACTCCCGCATCGACACCCTCATCATCGACAGCTCCCGCTGGAGCGATCCCGCGCGGCAGTTCGACGCCCTGCTCGCCGTGAAGGCGGAAAACACCGATCTCGACATCCGCGACCTCGCCTGGACGCGCTCCCACTTCATGCGCACCGCGCTCGCCGCCTGCTTCCAGGACAGCTCCGCGCTGCAAAGCCTCCCCCGCGTGCGCACCCAGCGCATCACCCACCTGCGAGGCCAGCGCACCACCGCCCTGCTCCTCGCCGCATGGATCAACAAACGCCTTCAGACCACGCTGGAGCTCGAGCTCATCGAAAAAGACAGCGGCCCCGCCCTCCAGAGCCTCGTCCTGGAAGGCGCGGACGTGCGCGGCGAGGTGCGTCGTGACTGCGACTCCCGCTTCATCCACGTCTGCTCCACCTGCGGCCAGCACGCGCACAAGGAGCTGCTGCCCGCCGATGTCGATAGCGATGCCGAGCTCATCAACGAGCAGCTCAGCCGCTACCGCGGCAGCACCCTCTACTCCAGCATGCTGCCCTTCGTGCGCGGCCTCGTTTAAAGAGCGCTTTCATGCCCGGTTTAGGCAGGGCAGGCAGACTGATGAGTCATTTCTCCGCCTCCGTAACGCCAACCAATCAACCCTACGAAAACCATGATCGCCAAGATGAAATGCTCAAACTGCGGCGCTGAGATGTCCAACCTCAGCATGTCCTGGGGCAAGAAGCAGCTTTGGTTTATCATCCCCATCATGTTGCTGGGCTTCCTGCCGATGATCAAACTGTTCTGGTTCAAGGGAGACGCCACCAAGGACCTGGTCATCTCGCAGATTCAGAAGAGGACCCATGGCGATGCTCTTGAGATCGTCGGCTTGATCACCAACAGCGGCAGCCACACGTTCTCCAGCGTCACGATCGAGGCTGAGTTCTTCGATGCCGCTGGAACCTTTCTCGATGAGCAGAGTCAGTATCTTCACTCGGACATCGGGGCGCTGGCGAAAGAGCATTTCAAGATCACCATGAAGACACCGCCAGCCCAGGTAAACTCACCCGATACCAAAATGGTGCTCAAGGTCGCCAGCGGGCACTCGACGCCCTTCTGAGCACCACGAGCCGCGAACCTTCCGGGACAACGAAGAACTCCACGCGCCATCCGAATGAGCATGCCCCGTGATGACCTGCCGTTTTGCGAATGCCGCTGGCTCGAAAGAGCCGCGCATGATCCGCATTGCCCGGTTGAGTTCGATCCAGAGCTGAACGAATACAACCTCAAGACCACGGACGGCGGTTCGATGCGCATCTACCACTGCCCGTTTTGCTCCGGCAGGGCTCCCGAATCGCTCCGCAGCCGGATGTTCAGCGAGGTGACCGCCACCGAGGCCAGCCGCCTTCACCTTCTCACCAAGGACATCACGACAGAGACCGAGTTGCGGGCCGTCCTCGGCGATCCGACCCGCACCTTCGAGCCGGGCGTCACCACGACGGAGGCGGAGGTGGAAGGTCAGGCTCCAGTCACTCACACCGCGAAGACCCTCCACTACGAGCAGCACTCAGAAACCACCACCATCACGGCGACGGTGAGCCGGGATGGGCGTGTGAGGATCTCGTTCAGAGGAAAGTATGTCGGGCCGCCAGCCTAAGCGGCCCTCACACGTGGTGGTGATTCGCGAGGCATCACGAAGCCTCACGCCGAGGCGCTTCGCGCAGCGATGCGGGCGGGTCGGTGGCCTCTGGTGGCCTCTGGTGGCCTCTGTGGTGAATTCGAACGGCGAGATCGCGCGGACGGTTTTCGGATCGACCACCGAGCGCACGGAGGGACACAGAGAAGGAGGATCGGAGCTTGATGGCCGATGGAGAGCGGGGTCTGGTTCGTGTCGTCCGTGGCAGAGTCGATGTCGATCAGGCAACGCGTCACCAGGGCGTCGCTCGGAAGGCCAACCGACCTTGGAGTGTCCTCTCCTCCCCCCTCCAAAGCGCCATTCTGACGCGGAAAGACCTCCTCAGCGCCTGCTATCGCCACGAGAGCAAATGCTTTTGCCTCGTTAGCAGATGCTTTCGCCTCGTTAGCAAATGCTCTCGCCACGTCAGCAGATGCTCTCGCCACGTCAGCAGATGCTTTTGCTTCAGCGACAAGTGCTGAAGCACCGTCGGCACACGCTCCCTTGGCATCCGCACGGGCCGTCATGTCCTCAGCCGCCGAAATCGCTTCGTCGCTTCCCTGCCTCAAATCTTGATCTTGAGCCGCTCTTCGCGTTTCACCAGCTTCCAAGCCCTGCCCTTGCGACGGAAGGTGTAATGAACTTGGCTGAGATTGGGCATTTGGTGGCCGATGGAGAGCGTCCTCGGAATCGCGAGGCATTCAAAATCTCACGCCAAGGCGCAAAGCCGCCAAGGTTCCCAGAGGCTTTCAGGACTTTGCGCCTTTGCGGCTTTGCGTGAGACAAAACCAGCGTTTCGCATGCCCCTCGGCTCAAATCCTGATCTCTGGCCGCTCTTCGCGTTTCATGAGTTTCCAGGTCTTACCGGTGCGGCGGAAGGTGTGGCGGATCTGCCTGAGATTCGGCGCTTGGTGGCCGATGGAGAGCGTGGTCGTGATCGTGTCGTCCGTGGC
>JBKCXA010000154.1:0-7270 GCA_046316935.1 Prosthecobacter sp. | reverse complement strand
CAGTCCCACCACAGCAGGTCAGGCACCTGCTTCATGCCAAACACCCGCGCCATGGCCATCGTGCGGATCACCGGCTCCTTCAGGCGGCCAAAGCCCTCCGCCTGCGCACCCACCGGACCACGTGCCTCGGGATCGAGCAGGATGGCCCGCACCACCGCGCCGAGGTCGCCACGCACGCCGCCGCCGTTGTTCGCGAAGACGCCGCTGATGCGCTGCACATACGCGGCGCTTGGATTGTCCGTGACGAGGAACTGGATGAGCTGCTTGCCGATGAAGACACCGCAGTTCGGATGCTCGAAGAGGTGATGAATGGCATCCCGCACATCGCGCTGCGCATTCTCCAGCGTGGCCGCACGGGCGGGAATGACAAAACCACCGAGCAGCGTCTTCGCGCCGAAGTCGTGACGGTCGGCGTGCAGGCTCATCGGCGTGGCGTAGTCCTGCTCCGTCCATCCGCCGCCGCCCCAGTTGTCCCCGCCGAACCAGAAACCCGTCATCACGCGAGCGAGCTGCGTGATTTCTTCGTTCGAGTACGTCGGCACCGGCTGGCCGCTTACGAGCACACGCGAGCCATCGGGATTGAGCTGCCACAGGCCCACGGTGAAGAGCTGCATCACCTCGCGGGCGTAGTTTTCATCCGGGTAGCGGTTGATCGAGGGATCGGCCTTCTGATTGCCCACATGGCTGAGGTAGCGGCCCATCACCGGATGCATCATCACCTCCATGAGCACGTCCTCGTAGTTGCCAAAGGCATGGCGCACGAAGATGTCGTAGTAGTCCGCCATGCCGAGGCATTTGTTTTCGAGGTTCGCATCACGACGCGACGCGACGAGGATCTGGCTCAGCGCAAAGGCCACCCGCTGCCGAAGCTGGTCGCTGCCTTGGATCGCCGCTCGCGCAAAGGCCGTCTGCATGTTGTTGCCGAACAGGAACGGATCGCTGTCGCCACCGCCGCGGCTGTAATCCTCCCGCTGCCGCTGCGTGGTCATGTGTTGATAGATGCTCTGGATGTAATCCGAGTGCCGTGTGACCGGCAGGCCCATCTGCTCGGTGATCCAGCCGCTGTAACCGAGCTGCTGCACACGCAGAATGTCCTCCAGCGTCGGGCCAAAGCCCGCCTGCATCAGAAAACGCGCCGCATTCACCCGCGAGATGCTCGTGGCCGTGGCACTCGCGCCTTGGAACTGCTCCACCATCGTCGTGTAGTCTCCACTCGCCGAGCTCTCGGGCGTGCCGTCGAGATTCGCGTCGATGCTCACGTTGCTTCGCGTGCTGCTGCCAGCATTCAGCGTGCTGCCGAGCTGCGTCTCCGCCCAATCGCTCACGCCATCGCTGTCGGTGTCGAGATCGGAAACACGAGCGCGATAGAATTTCATCGCGCCGGAGGTCGCGAAGGTCTGCTGATACTCATTGCCCACCTGCACCGGCGAACCGCCCGCGAGGCTCCACGAGCTCAAATTCGTGCTTTCGAGCATCTCATGCCTCTTCCAGGGCAAAACCGGCCAGCAGACCGTTAGCGAGCCTCCTGCGCTGATGACCTCGCTCCACAGTCGCGACCTCGGATCAAGCGGATTTGTGCCCGCGAGGGCTTCCGCGCCATTCGTCATGCCATCGCCATCATCGTCGTGGGTCGAGGAAAGGCCGAAATGACCGATCCACTGCTCCCACACATCGGAGAGGCCGTTTCCATTCACATCCTCACCGATCACGCCGACTGGCAGACCTCGATAAAGCGGCGGCAGACTTGTCGCGAGCAACGGATCACTGCCGCTATCCGCCTCTAGGCCGTCCGTGGCGAGATCGTCGTCACTATCCGCATCATTCGGCGAGGTCCCCGCGAGATATTCACGCACATTCGCCAGCCCATCGGTATCGCCATCGAGTCCGGCATCGGTGGCGCTGAGCTTGTTCAGGCCGTTTGCATCCTCCCAGACATCCGGCATGCCGTCATCGTCGCTGTCTTTATAGGCGGCAAAGGCAGGCGTGTCCTCCAACGGAGTGGCGTTGAGGTAAACGCCCACACCATCATGCGTCCATGTTTCGAGCTGGTTCAACTTTGGCGGATCGCTGCGATCCTGCCACGTCGCGGTGCCATCGTGAGCATTTTGGGCGAGGGCGCAGTTGGTGAAGGTGCGGCTCACCACCGTGGCATTCGTATCTTGATTCGTAATGCTGAAGGTGAAGCTCCAGTTTGTGCGGCTGCCCGGGCTGCTACCCTGAATGCGGAAGCGCAGCCGGTCGCTTATGTCGTGCGATCCGAAACCGCTGAAGCCCATCGCGGTCTTCAAATCGGTCGGAAAGCTCTGCCAGTCCGCCTCCCAGATGTCCCATGCGTCGTTGTCGGGATGGCTGAATCCGCCACCATGACCGGAGAAGAGAAAATAGGACACGCGTCCTGCCTTCACCCGAATCGAGACATTGAACGCATCGCTGCCCGTGCTCGCCGAGTTCACGATTTGGAAGTTCATGAGCGAATCATCCCCCCAATCCCGATCCGTCACACCGCCGCGGGCGTGATCCCACACGATTTGCACATTCTCCACGATCCATTCCAAGGTGCGCGGGCTGGTGCTCACCACCGGCACCAAGGATTGCGCGGCATTCGGATTCGTCCAGCCGCCCATTTCATCAGCATCGCCGATGCCATCGCCATCGCTGTCCGGGTTGTTCGGGTTCGTCGCCACCGGCACGGCGTTCAGTTCTTCGCCATCACTGAGGCCATCACCATCCGTGTCAGCCCAAAGCGGATTCGTAGTCGTCTCAGCACCATCGTTCAAACCATCGCCATCGGTGTCGGCGACACGCGGGTTCGTTAGCGTCGTGCGTTCGGCCAAGTTGGTGAGTCCATCTCCATCCGCGTCGAGCGTCGCGTCTGTCACCAGCGTCTTGAAGCCATGCTCCCACTCGTAGGCATCGGGCATGCCATCGGAATCGCTGTCGAGCGTGCTATCCACGATTTGGATGCCGTGAATGCCCGCCTCATACCAGCTCGTGCGGGCCAATTTGATGTTCACGCTCGCCGTGGTTTGATCTCGATAGCGAATCGCATTCGCCCGCCAAGGCTTCACAGCATCCGACTTCATCAATTCGACCAGCTTGGTCTGCGGCGGCGTGCTGGCGCTGAGAAACCAGCGATCCGAGGCCGGATTGTCATTCAGCCGCGTGTAAGCCACCGCGCCATCATACACCGTCCCCACATAGACGATCACATCGTAGTGAGTGAATGGGATGCCGCTGATGGTGAGACTGCCAGGCGTGTCCGAGGAGACATTCAAATAGCCATCCAGCAGCTTTTGCGTGGCGCTGCCACTCTGTCCGTTTGCCCAGGTGCCGTTGAAAGCCCAGTTCATTGTGATGCCTGTGGACGCACCGGTGCTGTCCACGATCACATCTGGCGTCGGCGTGAGGATGTCACCCTGCGTGCCGGTTTGATTCCGCCAGCTCGTCAGCGCCCAGGTGTTGTTCCAAAAACGCTGCGGCACCAAACCGGTCACCTCATGGCTGGCGATCGTGTTGTCCGGATTGAGCTCCATCGCGAAATTGATGCCGATGACGCCATTTTGCACCGGCGGTGTGCTCGCGGCCGAATTCGCCAGATAACCCGTGCGCAGCTCCCAGGCATCGCCTGCGCCATCGCCATCCGTATCTGCCAAAAGC
This sequence comes from Prosthecobacter sp., assembly GCA_046316935.1. GTDB lineage: Bacteria > Verrucomicrobiota > Verrucomicrobiia > Verrucomicrobiales > Verrucomicrobiaceae > Prosthecobacter. The sequence goes on along the minus strand of JBKCXA010000154.1, from coordinate 3,613 downwards.
GAACTCGATGCGGTTTCCTCGCCATCACCTAGCGAATCGCCATCGGTATCCGCATTCAGCGGATTCGTGCCTGCCGTGGCCTCCGCGCCATCATTCAAGCCATCGCTATCCGTGTCCTTCTGGGTGGGATCAGTGCCAGCGGCAAACTCCTGCGCATTCGTGCGACCATCCGCATCCCCATCCTGAGCCGCGTTCGCCACCGAATCGCGGAACCCATGATCCAGCTCCCACCAACGCGGCAGTCCATCGCCATCCACATCCTGCAAAGCGATGGGATCGAGCTCGAGTGACAGCGCATCAAACTGCACCCAGCCATCCGGCGAAGAGGCTGGAGCAGGTGCCCGGCGGATCTCCAGCACGTTCGCGCCCGCCACCGGATTAAACGTGGCCGCGTTGGCCTCGACGATGAGCGTGTCCGCCTTCGTGTGAACCGCCGTCTGGATCAGCACACCATTCCAAAACACCTCAAACTGATGCCTGCCATACCCCTCAGCGTAGTTGTCGATGGCCGGATTCCACCAACCGCCCCACACTTGATGCATGTTCAGCCGCATGCGGGCCGTGCTCGCGGCCTGCGCCGGCGACAGATTGAAGTGAAGCCTCACCGAGAGGTTCCCACCATCCAGCACCGGCTCAAAATTCGTCGCAGGCTCGCCGGCCACTGTCCCGATGGGCGCGGGATAGGTGCCCGCGAAGTAAAAATCATTGTCGAGGTCCGTCGCGCTGCCCGGAGCCGCGTTGTATTGCCACGTTGAACTTCCAAACTCATTCTGCGGATCACCATCCCAAACCCCAAGCGACCACAGCGTCGTGAATTCCGCCCTCAAAGGCGAAACAAGAACTCCAAGAAGACCCAACAGCAGACCCAAGCGCATGAGCGGAAGTTACCACCTAGGCGGGAAAAAGTCCACGGTGCTGACGAAGCTCGCGTCAGCGTCCTGGAGTGCGCCGGTCCTCCGGCGCTTTCGAAAGTTGTGTGGTCCGCGGAAAGCTCCAGAGGGCTGGAGCACTCCAAGACGACAAGCGCACTTGAGCGCCAACCGCGAAGTTTGTTTGCCACAACCTGCTTCACAGCCCCTTCGGCATCCAGGCCTCCAGTTTGCTCACTTCCGCCTTCGCGGAACTGCTCACCGGGATGCCCCAGAAGTCGAAGAAGGGACCGAGGTTCTTGTTGGCGATCTTGGAGTAGCGGATGAGGAACTGGTCGCGGGCTTCATCGTCACCTTTGGGCTCGGGGCCGTATTCGGTGCCGTCAAAGCTGTGCAAATACTTGCGCCAACTTTCCCAGCCGAACTCCTGGATGAGCTGGATGTAGGTGGTGAGAGCGAGGAAGGGATCGCTCTTCCAGGTCTGCCATTTGTTGGACGCGGCTTTGATCTTCTTGATGTGATCTTTGCGTGACTCCTCGGAGATGCCGCCGTGGCCGATGAGCCAGTCTTTCTTCAAGACGGCGTCGTAGCAATACATGCCGATGACGTTGTTCGTGACCTCGCCGGTGCCGTCGAAGGTGAAGGTGCCGCGCTGGTGGTTGTGGCCGATTTCATGATAAAAACCCCAGCCGGGGAATTTCAGCCGAGTGAGCGTGGTCATCTCCGGCCCGGCGCTGGTGGGGATCATGATGGGATAGCCGCTGTGCATGTAGCCGGCGCTGATTTGCACATCGGCGACGATGCGCTCGGGCCGTTTGCGCTCGGTGGCCTGGTTGGTGATCTCGTCCTGGGCCTCGACGGTGGCTTTCCAGAAGGTCATGAGCTCGGTGGGATTGTTGATCTGCCGGGCGACCTCGGTGGGGCAGACGATGATCATTTTATCGCTGGCCAATTCGGCCCATGGCGCGGGGCGCTGGCGGATCTCTTTCCACTTCGCGTCATCGTCTTTGCCGAGCACGAAGAGTGGCGCGGCGATGCCGCCTTGGATCGCGGCGGTGAAGGGCTCATCGTCCTTCGCACGACCGGGCACCTCGATGTAGATGAGACCGCCGAATGCGGAGGCCGTTTTCGTCGTGGCGGTGGCCAAAGTATCGCTGCGGGTGATGTCGGGAGCGCGTTCCCATTTATCGAGATGGTAAAGCGTGTCGCTGTGGCAGCCGATGCGCACGGCGTAGCCTTTGTCGGCGTATTCTTCGGGAATGGTGACCGTGATCGGCTCGCCGGCGACGGCGTAAAGTCCGGTGCTGGCCCAGCCAGGGATGCTTGGCGTGATGGCGATTTCGCCACTGATACGCGGCGCGTTCTCAGGTGCCTTGCCGGGGAATTCGACATGCGCGGGATGCGCCTTGATGCCTTCCGCGCTCATGAGGCGCAGCATGCGCGTCTCCATGCCGAGGCGCAGCCGCGCGGCGGCATGCTGCGTGTCATTGAGCGGCGCTTTGGCGGTGGGGATCGGCGCGTCGGTGCCCGCATTGCCGAGCGCGGCGGCGACGGCATTCTTCAAATTGCTGCGATCCGGCGGTTGCGCGGCCATGGCGATTTGAATGGCGTTCATGCCCTGCTTCATCTGCTCCGGCGTGAGCGCGGGACCGCCCTCGCGCTGCTTTTTGATCGCGGTGATGGCCTCGGAGGCATTCATGAAGGCCGGAAGCTCCACGCGGGCTTCAAATGAGCGCAATTGGTCAAAGGCGCTCATGTCGGTGTTCGCCACACCGGCGACCATGAGAGCCTGATTGACGCCATGAGAGATGGCGAGGTCCTTGCCGCCGCTCGTCTGGCTGTAGGCCCAGCCCGTCATGCCGCCGATGAATCCGCCACCGCCTTTGATGTACTCGATCAGCGCCGCGCCTTCCTCCGCGCTGACGATGCCTTGCGTGTTCATGATAACCACGTCGAAGTCCGTGAGGTTTTTCTTCTCCACGGTGTCGAACTCCTTCGCGCCGATGCCTGCGAGGCCGCGCACGCCTTTCACACCGACGCGAGGCTTCGCTTTGTTGCCCGTCCACTTCACGCAATTTTCGATGAGCTTCGCGTGATCACCGCCACCTGCTCCATTGAGGTAGGAATTCTGGCCGAAGAGGATGACACGCCCTTTTCCATACGCCGCCGCCGCCGCGACGGCGATTTCCACGCCATCCTTGTCCGGCGCCGAAAGGATCGGAAACGCGATCTGCCCCCAAATGCCGACCGGACCGGGCGCACCGAGCTTCGGCACCGATTTCACGCCTTCGAGGATTTTCGCGCGTTCCGCGTTCACGAGCGCGGGAGGCATTTGAGCATTCAAAACGGCTGTGAAGCCCAGGAATGCCAAACTGAAGCCTGCGAAGCTTTGCCTCCTCTGCCTCTCCGCTCCTCTGCGGCTAAAGAGAACGTCCAGAAGGCACGATTTTGCCGCAGAGGGGCAAAGAGGCAGAGAGGGCAGAGTTGGGTTGGCTTGCATGGGTGGGTTGGGCAAAGAGGCTTCAGCGGTAAATCACGACCAGAAACACCACTACGGCACCTTTGCCGGTGTTGATGATGGCGTGGGGGACATCGGCGCGGTAGGTGCCGCTGTCGGCTTTGGAGAGGTCGTCTTTGTCGTCGCCAGACTCGATGCGGACGCTGCCTTCCTCGACGGTCAAAAACTCGCGCGTGCCCTCGAAGTGCGGCTGGCTGCGCAGGGCACCACCGGGCTTGAGCGTGAG
>JBKCXA010000153.1:0-6885 GCA_046316935.1 Prosthecobacter sp. | reverse complement strand
CTCGATGCCTGGGGCCTGAAGGTGCGTGACGATGGCACGCCCGATCATCCGAATGGCGCGGCGATCCTGGCGGTGATCAAACAGAAGCACGCCATCCTGCGTCCGGCCTGGCTGAGCCATGTGGGGCACAAACGGCCCGGTAATGCGCCCGGACTGCCGATTGAAGAGGCGCTGAAGAAGGCCGCGGAGTTCGACGCGGAGGCTCGCAAGCTGGCACAGTCGAAGGAGATCGTGTTTCCGAATCAAAAGGGCGAATGGAACGGCTACGCGAAGCATGAGCTGACAATCGCGGGCAAGTTGGTGACCGTCGTCGCGCCGAAAACAGCCGCCGCGGGCCGTCCGGGGGTGTGGCATGGTGAGTTCTTCGGCCACAAGCCGGCACCGGACATCGCGCTGCTCGGCAAGGGCTTCCACATCGTTTACATGAAGATCAACGACATGCTCGGCTGCCCCGACGCGGTGAAGTTGTGGAATCAATGTTATGCCGAGCTCACCACGAGCTATGCATTGAGTAAGAAGCCCTCCCTCGTCGGTCTCAGCCGCGGCGGTTTGTATTGCTACAACTGGGCCAGCGCGAATCCTGACAAGGTCTCCTGCATCTACGGCGATGCGCCGGTGTGTGACTTCAAGAGCTGGCCCGGCGGCAAAGGGAAGGGGAAGGGCGATCCTCGCAACTGGGGCTTCGTGTTGAAGCTGTGGGGATTCAAAGACGAGGCCGAGGCGCTGGCTTACCAAGGCAATCCGGTGGACAGCCTCGCTCCGCTGGCAAAGGCCGGCGTGCCGCTGCTGCATGTCTTTGGGGATGCGGATGATGTGGTGCCGTGGGATGAAAACACCGGCCTGATCGAAACCCGCTACAAAGCACTCGGCGGCAGCATGACACTGATCCGCAAGCCGGGCGTCGGTCATCATCCGCATGGTCTGGATGACTCGACACCGATCATTGATTTCATCGCGAAGAACGCCAAGTAAGCCTCCATGCGCACGCTGCTCTTTCTCCTCACTGCCTTCGCCCTGCACGCCGCTCCCAAGCCGAACGTGCTTTTCATCCTTTGCGATGACCTGCGCCCTGACGCGCTCGGCTGCTACGGCTCGAAGCATGTCAAAACGCCGCACATCGACCGCCTCGCCAGCGAGGGTGTGCGCTTTGCGAACACCTTCTGCACCACGTCGCTATGCTCGCCGAGCCGGGCGAGCATCCTGAGCGGGCTGTATGCGCACACGCATGGCGTGACGAACAACTTCACCGAGTATCCGAACTCGATGCCGAGCTTTCCCAGCGTGCTGCATGATGCCGGCTACGCCACCGCCTACTTCGGCAAGTATCACATGGGCGAGAACAACGACGAGCCGCGTCCCGGCTTCGACCGTTTCGTGACTCACAAAGGGCAGGGGAGCTACTTCGACACCGAGTGGAATCTCAACGGCAAGGAGCGGAAGGTCATCAAGGGCTACTACACCACCGTCGTGACCGATCTGGCGATGGACTGGCTGAAGCAGCAGAGCGCGGAAAAACCCTGGTGTGCCTTCATCGGCCACAAGGCGCCGCACAGCTTCTACACGCCGGAAGAAAAGTATGCGCATGCCTTTGATGAGGTGCGCGTGCCGTATCCTGCGACGGCTTTCCAGCTCGATGACAAGCCGGCGTGGATCAAACAGCGCCTTTACACCTGGCACGGCATCTACGGGCCGTTGTTTGAGTGGCGGAAGAAGTTCCCGGATGACCGGCCCGAGGCGGTGAAGGACTTCGAGAACATGGTGCATGGCTACTGGGGCACCGTTTTGAGCGTGGATGACAGCGTGGCCCGCGTGCGTGCCTGGCTGGAGGAGACCAAGCAGCTCGACAACACCATCATCGTCTTCATGGGCGACAATGGCCTGCTCGAAGGCGAGCACGGCATGGTGGACAAACGCACCGCGCATGAGCCCAGCCTGCGCATTCCGCTCGTCGTTCGCTATCCCGGCCTCGGCGCAGGCAAGGTGGTGCCGCAGCAGGCGCTGACCGTCGATATGGCTCCGAGCTTGCTGGAACTGTGCTCGGCACCCGCGTTGCCGAAATCGCATGGTCAATCGTGGGTGAAGCTGGTGCAAAGTGGCGATCCGGCGTGGCGCACGAGCTGGTTTTACCACTACAACTACGAGAAGCAGTTCCCCTACACGCCGAACGTCCGTGCCATCCGCACCGATCGCTGGAAGTACATTCACTACCCGCATGGCGATGGCAGCGCGGACAAACATCTCTCCGAGCTTTACGACCTCCAGGCCGATCCCGGCGAGACGAAGAACCTCATCAACGATCCCAAGCTCGCAGCCACGATCACCGAGTTGAAGGCCGAACTCGCCAAACTCATGCTCGCCACGGGTCTCGATGCGCAGACGGACAAGATGCCCATGGATGAAGGTGTGAAGAGCGAGCTGCCAGATGCGAAGATCCGCTAGAGTCGTTTTATCGCGAGGTCCGGCTAGCAGGCGGCACGGCGAACTACCAGCGTGACTTCAGCCACGAGTAGAAGCTGTGGCCGATCTGGGCGTAGCCGCTGGCGTTCGGGTGGACGCCGTTGTTCGTGGGGTAGCCATCGAGGGGATCAAGGTTCAGCTCGGTGGGGACGAGGTAGATGTTTTCGGCTTCGCGACCACCGAACTGCTTGAGCATGCGCTGCACCAGACGGTGCTGGATGCGCTTCCAGCCCCAGCGGGGGTATTTGTCCTTGTAGTTGGCGGTGAAGCCGGACTGTCTGGCATTCGGCGGCGTGGTGAGGCCGACAGCGAGCTGGGCCTTTGGTGCGGCCATGCGAAACTCGGCGATGAGCTTTTCGGCGTGGGCGAGCATCTCGGTGATCTTGGCGTCGGGTGCTTCCGGTTTGGCGGCGAAGCAGTCATTGATGCCGAGGAGGAAGGTGACGACATCGGGCGGCTGGCCGTCGCTGTTTTCACGAAAGTAGCGCGGGAGGTCGAAAACGGGCTTCTGGGCTTCGTCGGCAAAGAGGAAAGGGCTGGTGCTCTTGCGGGCGAGTGGTCCGGCGATGACGCCGGCGGGCTGCGGGGCAAATTTGGTGAGAAAGTCGGCCCACTTCCAGCCGCCGTAGCCTTCGTGGCGCACGTCGGGCGCGGCACCGGCGGGTTTGTGGGTGCCGATAAGGTTCCATTTCGGATTGCCCGGCCGTGCGAGCATCTTGGCGATCTCATTGGGATACATGCTGGCATTGGTGAGGCTGTCTCCCACGATGAGGAGCCGGAGGACTTTGCCTTCGCCTGCGGTGCGGGGCGAGAGGTGGAGGGTGAGGCGGCCGCTCTCGATGACGCGGCCGGTCTGATCTTTGATGGTGATCTCGATGGGATGATCACCGACATCCTTGTCCGCAGGTTTCACGGTCCAGCGGCGCTCCTCACTCGTGCCGACCGCGCATCGAAACTCAAACCGGTAGTCCTGCGGCTTTTCAGTGAGGACGATGTTGTCGTGGTAGATGCTCATCTGCACGTCCGGCGTGGTATAAAGCACGGGCGGCAGCGTGAGCTGAAGCTCTCCGGCAAGGGTGCATGTGGCCAGAAGGCAGGTGAGGAGCAGATGACGCATAAAGGATGAAAAAGGTGCTCAAGCCCTGCGCCAGCGCTGGAAGGTCTCGATGGCCTCATACTCCGCCAAACCAAGGCGGTCGTATTGACGGGCGTTTTCGCGATTGGTCTCGGGCGCTTCTTTTTCGAGGCTGCTGAGGGCGCTGTAGCGGTTGATGGCATTGGTTTTGCGCTCGAGCTGCAGCGGGCTCATCGGCACGGCCATGTCGATCTCGTGGGGTTCGAGCGCACGCTCCTTGCCGCGGTAGAGCCAAAGACTGCACGCGCCGGCGAATTCCTCGCCGCCGCAAGCCTGGAGGGCGCTGATGAGGAGGCGGAAGGTGATGCCGCTCACGCTGCTCGGGTCCGCGGCATCGCCGGTGAGATAGATCTGATGGGGCTTTTGTTCCAAGAGGAGCTTCTTGAGCGCATCGACATCTGCCTGCGTGCTCTTGAAGCGGCGATAGCGGCCTTGCTCGTAGAAGGGCAGGTCGAGGAAGACGACCTTGTCATTGCTCAAACCGACCGCGTGGGCCGCATCGCGCAGTTCACCGCGAAGAATGAGGCCTTTGAGCTGACGGAGCAGGGGAGTGTCCTCGCCGAATTCGCCCTTCGCTTCGAGTTGGGCCAGCGCTTCCTTCGCATAATCCACCTGCGGCTTCCAATCTCCCGGCTTCACTGAGTTCGAGGCGAGCTCGAGCAGCGTCTCGGCGAACTTGTCCGCCTCGCTGTCCGGCACGCGGAGGCTGCCGGAGGTCAGTGAGATGAGGCGCACGTCGTGGCCTTGCTCGATCAGGCGGTCAATCGTGCCGCCCATGCCCGTGATGGCGTCCTGCGGCTCCGGCGAAAAGACAAGGCAACGCTTTGGAAAAGGCCGCGCACGCTCCGGGCGGTAGGTGTCGTCTTCGTCGGGCTTGCCACCGGGCCAGCCGGTGATGGTGTGCTGGAGTTGGTTGAAGATGCGGATGTTCAGCTGGTAAGCCGGGCCCTGCTCGGAGAGCAGATCACTGAGGCCATGTTCGTTATAATGCTCATCGATGAGCTTCAAAACGGGTCGCGTCGTTTTAAAAGCCTGCCACACCATGGCGCGGCGTGTCTCACGCGGCGTCCACGACACGGGACCGACCAGCCAGGGCAGTTTGATGCGGGTCAACTCACGCGAGGCACCTTGGTCGATGAAGAAACGGGCATCCGGATGGTCTTGCAGGAAGGACGCGGAGACCGCTTCGGTCATCGGGCCTTCGACGGCCTTGGCCACGACGCTGGCCTTGTTTTCACCCCAGGCCATCAGCACGAGCTTTTTGGCACGCAGGATGGTGCCGACGCCCATCGTGATGGCAAAGTGCGGCACGTTTTGCTCGCCGCGGAAGTCGCTCGCGGCGTCCTGGCGGGTCACACGATCCAGCGTGATGCGGCGCGTGAGCGAGTCACGGCTCGAGCCGGGTTCGTTGAAGCCAATGTGGCCCGTGCGGCCGATGCCGAGGATCTGCAAGTCGATGCCGCCCACGCTGTCAATCTTCTGCTCGTAATCGCGGCAGTGGTTGAAGACCTGGTCGCTCGAGATCGTGCCGCTCGGGATGTTGATGTTCGCCTTCGGGATGTCGATGTGGTCAAAGAGCTGCTCCGCCATGAAGCGGGCGTAGCTTTCCGGATGGTCCGCGGTGAGGCCGAAGTACTCGTCGAGGTTGAAGGTGATGACGTTCTTGAAGCTCAGGCCTTCTTCCTTGTGCAGACGGATCAGTTCGCGGTAAAACGGCACCGGCGTGGAGCCCGTGGCCATGCCGAGCACGGCGGGCTGCCCGGCGTTGTTTTTCGTGGCGATGATCTCCTTCACCTCCTGCGCCAGAGCCTTTGCGGCGGCTGCGGAGTCAGCGTGGATGATCGTCGGGACTTTCTCGAAGGCTTCAGCAGCGGGGCGGAGGGACATGGGATGGTGATTGGTGGAAAAGGCGTGGCACAGTTCTTCGGGCACGGCAGGGGTCAACCTTCCACTGGGCGCAGAATCAGAACGACCGTTGCATCAACGCAACGAAACGGCCAAAACGATCACCTGGAGCAGGCAGGGCACGAGGGACCGGATACCGACTATTTGCCGACCGCTTCTTCGCGGGCGGTTTTGAAGCGGCAGGTGCCCTCACGGGCCAGTTCCTCGCAGTGGGCCTCGATGCGCATGCTTTTGAGCTGCGGCTTGAAGCCGAGACGGCGGGAGATGCAGTCGTGCAGCAGGGCGATGTGCTCGTCCTCAAATTCCACCACCCGGTCACAATCGAGGCAGATGAGGTGGTTGTGCTGGGGTTTTTCGAGAAAGTTTGGGTCGTAGTAGGTCTGGTCGCGGCCGAGGTCCACCTCGCGTAGGACGCCGCAGGCCTGCATCAGGGTGATGGTGCGGTAAACGGTGGCCCGGGAGACGGTGCGGTCGATCTTGCGCACTTTGTCGAGTAGCTCCTCGGCATTGAAATGATCGTCCGTGGCAAACGCGGCTTCTATAATAACATCTCGCTGCTTGGTGCGCCGCTGGCCCTGCTGGGCGAGGTAGGCATCCAGGCGTTTTTTGACATCTTCGATCATGGAATCTGCCGGTTTAAGGCACTTGGCGGAAAGGCGCAAGATGGTTTCCGGGGCTTTTGGAGCCCACGCCGGGACTCTTGGGCGGAGGGGCGTCATTTTGAAGTTTTTGCCATGTTGACGGCCGGGGTGGCCCGAAATGCCCTGTTTGCTCAAAAAAGGAGGCACCTGAGCCATCAATGGATCTACATATTTGAAATAAATTCAGAAAATTATGGAAATTTTGCATAACACTTGTTAATTTTGTGAGTTACCTGTTTTTCAACTGATGCCCTTACCCTTCTCATTTTCAGCACAAAGAGCCGCGCCGGTGCCCGAAGCGCCGCTCGGCATGGGGAGTGCATATACCAATCCTCACGAGTTGCTTGGCCTCGTGGAACAGCCTGGAGCGGTAAAAGATCCGGCTTTCTCGACACCTGCGATTGAGGCACCCGTGACAGGGCAGAGGCCCGCCCAGTTGATTGATTTTCAACCATCGGCACCGCAGAATGGAACTCCCTTGCCGTTACCAAATGTGCCGCCGCGTGCGCCGCAGGCCGCCCCGGTTCTCGCCATGGCTCCGCCCCTCAATGCGCAGCCCTACCTGACCCTCGGCCAGGCACCGACGACCCATTTCAATGTCCCGCCACCTCCCGGTGCGACCTCGACGGAAACGGAGCGCCTATTGCGTGAGCTTTCCGGGCAGGTGGAGCAGTTGCGCAACGACTTCTTCTCCGCCGCCACGACGATCAGCGCCCTCCGTGACCGGGTGGAGCGACTGGAAAGCCG
>JBKCXA010000152.1:0-10201 GCA_046316935.1 Prosthecobacter sp. | reverse complement strand
AAAAATGGGGTGACCGACGGGATTCGAACCCGCAACAACCAGAATCACAATCTGGGGCTCTACCTTTGAACTACGGTCACCATTTTGCCGGGAGGCGGGGGCGATAGTAACCGGTTCGCGGGATTGCGCAAGTGCGGGTTCTGCCTGGGCGGTCCTGTTTATCCGGAGGTCTGCTAGGCCGCGGCATGCGGCTCGAACTGCACCTGGGCACAACCCACGGCGGTCTCGGCATTCGCACAGCGCCAGTGCCAGCGGGTCGCGCTTTTCACGAGGGGTTCGAGCTTGCCTTCGAGGATGTGAAACTGGCCGACAAGCTGGCCGCCATCGCGAACATTCAGCGAACGGGCCGCGACAGTGCCGGAAAGGATGCCGCCGGTCTCCAGCGTGACCGGGCCGTGGCAGACGAAGTTTCCAGCGGCCTGGCCACGAACGATGAGGGAGCAGCAGCGCACTTCTTGAAGAAAGGTGGCCTCGGCACTGCCGGTGATGAGCAGCTGATCACACACGACGGGATCAGCGATGAGGCCGGTGACATCAATGGTGCGTGAGGGTAGCGAAGCGGGCTGCTGCTCGGTGCGGTGAAGGCGTTTATCGCAGATGGGGCAGGTCGGCGTGGCGTAATCGCCCGTGGTGGCCACGGCGAACATGATCTCGCTCTTCTCCGGGCGCAGGCCGCTGAGGGCGGAGCATAGCATGGCGGCATCGACCGCCTCGATGCGATGCTTTTGAGCCGTGTGCAGCGCGGCCGTGCTGAAGCCCGCAGGTGCGATGAGGATGCCGCGTGAGTTCCGTGCGGTGGCCACCTCTTTGGCAAAATGCTCGACGGTCTCCGGCGTGGCACCCCATTCATTCCACGGCGCCAGTTTGACGAGCGCACGTTGCGGCGTGGTGCTGCGTGGACGCTCGATCATGGCAAACATGACGCTGCCATCAGGAAAGTTGCGCGAGCCGGCGAGCTCGCAGCCGCCTTCGGCAGCGAGACCGCGGGCAAGTTCCGCGAGGCGCATCCAATCAAGGCCCACGAGCAGCTCGGGCGACCAGCCGTCGAGCTTGTCCGCGCCAGCCTGCGGCTGTGCCAGGCCAGATTCCTGGAGCGTGGAAAAAGGTTCGAGCATCGGGAGACCGCATGCTCGGAGCGGAGACGGGAACGGTCAAGCAAGCAGCGTGACCGCTTGATTACTTCGTCATGTAGCGAAGCACCTTCGCGAGCGTGGCACGCATGTCTTTGCGCTCGACGATCATATCGACGAGGCCGTGCTGGAGCATGAATTCCGCGGTCTGGAAGCCGGGAGGAAGATCAGCGTGGGTGGTTTCCTTCACCACGCGGGGTCCGGCGAAGCCGATCATGCACTTGGGCTCGGCGATGATGAGATCGCCGAGGGTGGCGAAGCTGGCGGTGACGCCGCCGGTGGTGGGATGGGTGAGGACGGAGATGTAGGGCAGGCGTGCCTCGGCATGGCGGGCGAGGGCACCGCTGGTTTTTGCCATCTGCATGAGGCTGAGGATGCCCTCGTGCATGCGGGCACCGCCGGAGGCGGAGAAGACGATGACGGGCTTTCGCTCGGCGGTGGCCGCCTCGATGGCTCGGGTGATCTTTTCACCTACCACGCTGCCCATGGAGGCACCGAGGAAGCGGAAATCCATGACGGCGAGCAGGACGGGAAGGGTCTCGATGGTGGCGCGACCGGTGACGACCGCCTCGCCGAGGCCGGTTTTGCTCTGATAGGCCTTCACCTTGTCGAGGTAGCCTTTGAAACCGAGGGCGTTCACGCTGTCGAGTTTCGCATCCATCTCCTGGAAGCTGCCTTCGTCCACGAGGCTGCTGAGGCGCTCCCCGCTGCTGATGGTGAAGTGGTAGCCGCAGTGGTTGCAGACGCGGAGGTTCTTGGTGAGGGCGTCCTCGAAGAGGCTTTCACCGCATGAAGGGCACTTCGTCCAAAGGCCCTCCGGCATGTCTTTCTTCTTTTCGCCGAGGTCATCGACGCTGCGTTTTTTGAAAAATCCCATGGTGCTTTGGTTTGGCGTTCAGGCGAATCCAGCACGGCGGACCAGTCTTGAGCGGCTCTCCCCGAAATGGCACTCGCGGGAGTGGCAAGGCGGCGTGAACCGTCCTGCCAGCGCACAGGACCGGACCAGCCTCAGCCAGTCGCGGGCCGCGATGCTAGCCGCGTGCCACGGTGATGACCACCACTTTTTCAGCCCCGCCTTTATTCTTGAGCACGCGGGCGCATTCACTGGTGGTGCTGCCGGTGGTGAGGACGTCGTCCACGAGGAGGATTTTCCTCTTCCGGATGTCGGTTGGCGGATCAAACCTCTGCCACCACCTGGCCGTTCTCATCCGGAAGGCTCCGCGGAGGTTTTCCTGCCGCTGACGCCGGTTGAGGTTTGCCTGCTTCACGGTGGGCAGGGTGCGTTCGAGGACATCCGCGGCGGGGATGCTGGTGAATTCGGCGAGTCGCAGGCAAAGCTCCCAGCTTTGGTTGAATTCGCGGTCGGATTCACGCTCTGCATGCAGCGGCACGGGCACGAGAAGCCAGTCGTCGAGTTTTTCGTCTCGCAGCCGTTCCTCCTCGAGCACGCGGCGCATGAGCACGGCCAGAGAAGCTCTCAAGTGCAGCCTGCGCCCGTATTTGAAGCGATGGATCACCTCCCGCACGGGGCCGCGGGCGGTGCAGGCGGCCACCGCGAAGTCGAACTCGAGCTTTAACCCTTCGCAGTTCGAACAGCGAAAAGCATTGGTGAAGGCTCCATCATACATTTCTCCACATTTCGAGCAGTAGGGAGGCACTTGCGGCTCGATGGCTTCCAGGCAGGCTTTGCAAAACCAGTTCGACTCCTCATGCCGCTCGGCCATCGCGGGTAGCGGTGCGGCACAGGCCACGCAGATAGGCGGAAAGACGAGTTCCTCCGCGGCCCGCAGCAGCGGCCTCATCAGCTGCCAGAGGCGTGAGTGAGGTCGCGGGCCGGGATAGGACATGGGCGGAGCTTACTCGTAACGATAGCCAGCGCCATGCACGGTGCGGATAATGCGGGGCTGGGAGGGATCTTTTTCGATGCGCTTGCGCAGCTGGGAGATGTGCTGGTCGAGGGCGCGGCTCTCGGGGAAGTAGTCGACGCCCCAGACCTCGTCGGCGAGCGTGTTGCGGTCCACCACCTTGCCACGACGGTCAAAGAGCAGGCGCAGCACCTTCACATCGCGAGGCGAGAGCTGGACCTCGGTGTCCCCACGGTAGGCGCGGAGCTCGTCCGGCACGATGCGGAGGTCGTCCATGGTGAAGACCGCATCACCTTTCGTGCCGCCGGTGCTGCCGCGGGTGGCGGTGCGCCGCAGGATGGCGCGGATGCGGGCGATGATCTCCTTCACGCCGAAGGGCTTTGTCATGTAGTCATCAGCGCCGAGTTCGAGGCCGAGCACGGTGTCGATTTCCTCCGCCTTCGCGGTGAGGAAGAGGATGGGCACCTTCTCGTCCTGTTTGCGGATCTGTTTGCACACCTCGTAGCCGTTGAGGCCGGGCATCATGACATCGAGGCATACGAAGTCAGGATTTTCGACGCGGAAGAAATCCACGGCCTGAAGCCCGTCAGCGGCCGCCACGACATGGAAGCCCTCCATGGTGAGCACCTCGCGGAGGGCCTCGCGGGTGTGTTCGTCGTCTTCGGCGATGAGGATCTTGGTCATGATGGTGAGGTAGTGGATGGTTGTATGGGAAGAGAGAGAATGAAACGCGCTCCTTCGCGATACTGCGAGCAGACGACGAGCTTGCCGCCGTGCAATTGTGCCAGTTCGCGGGAAATGGTCAATCCAATGCCGGTGCCGCTCACGCCTTCGTTCAGGTCGCTGCGGAGTCGTTCGAAGGGCTCGAAGACGGTCTTGCGCTTGCTGGCCGGGATGCCAGGCCCCCGGTCCTCGACGATCACGCGAGCGAGGTCGCCCTCCACCTCGGTGCGCAGGCCCACATAGCGTCCTGCAAGGCCGTATTTTTCGACGTTGGAGAGCAGGTTGCTGAGGATTTGCGAAAGCGCATCCGCATCCGCCTGGATGACCGGCGGGCCATGCAGATCGACGCGGATCTCGAAGCCCTTGCCTTCGAGCATCGGCTTCCAAAACTCAATCGCCCGAGTGGCGATGTCATCGAGCGAGACGGGTTTCGGCGAGATGGTGAGCTTGTCACGCTGCTGGCGGGCGTAGTTGAGCACGTTCTGGATGAGCCGGTCGAGTCTCGACGTCTCATTCTCCACCACGGCGAGCTGGCGCTTCATCGTGGCATCGCCAGTGGACTCCGCCCGATGCGCGGCCATCTCCGCGTAAAGGCGGATGTTCGTGAGCGGCGTCTTCAGCTCATGCGAGATCTGATTCACAAAGGTCACCCGCTGCTGAGCCACGCTGAGCTCGCGGGCGCTTTCATGGAAGTAAAGCCAGGCCAGCACGATGATGAGCATCACGCCCGATCCCATGCCGAGCATGATCGGGAAAAGGTAAGGCTTTGGGAATTCCTCGTCCGCCGGTGTGTAGGCCAGCTCCCACTGCCCAAGCGGCTCCGAGCAGGCGCGGTGCGCGGCCGGCGGACGCTCAGCCCCCTCCAGGCGCTTGCCCCATTGGTGCAAGGGCACGCCGTGCTGGTTGGCGAGCATCATGCGCCCCGGCGGCACCTCCAACCCTGGATGCGGCAGGCGGGCAAACAGCCCCTGCATGAGCAGGTGGGTGTTCAGCAGCAGAGCGACCACGCTGCCGTCCGGAAATTTTTTCCAATAGATGAAGGTCTGCTCCGCCACATGCCAGCCGCTGGCGGCACGGGCCGGTCCGGATGGGGTGGTGATCTCATGGATGTGATAGCCGCCGAGCTTCTGAAAGGTCTGCCAGGGTGCTTTCCGCCGCTCGGTGTTCGACGTGGCGACGAAGCTCGGCGAAATGCGTTGGAACGGCGGGCCGCCGCGTGGATCTGCCACCACAAACTCGGGATTGGGCCCCAGCGACAATGCACGGCTTCGCAACTCGGTCATTTGCTCCTTCGGCGAAATCTCGACCAGTGGCTCGAAGGTGGTTTTGCTGCGGACTTCTTCGAGAGCCTCTTTCTCGTCCATCGCCCATGCACGAGCGGCCCAAGGATGCAGCACCAGTGCTGCCGCTGCCGCCTTCCCATTCAAAGAGGCACCTCCCATGGCGTCGAACTCGTCGGTCAACTGCCGCAAATCATGCACAAGCTGGTGGTCCGCCGAAGAAAGACGCTCCGCCAAGATGGCCTGCATGGAGGCATCCGTGCGTTTGGCAGCGTCACGCATCAAATACGTCCCCAGCCAGGCCAGGAGGGCCAGCGGCAGGGCCACAAGGACGATGAAGAGGACGGTGGAACGACGGCGGAGCATTAGAGAGCCGCATAATTTAGGTCTCCCGGAGGTTTGGTCACCTAAAATTTATAATTTCCACAAAACAAACCGGGGTGGCCTTTCTGAGACCACCCCGGTTATCTGAGTCATCCAACAGCCAGAAGGACCTACTCACTAGGAATAGTTGGATTATTCCATAGCTACCAGAGAATGCGTCAGATGCTTGTGAGTGAGTTGTAAGACGTTTGTGAGACCATCTTCGGGGCTTGTCGCCAGTCCCCGCCTTTCAAGACAAAGCCCCGGACCACACAAGGCGGTCACGGGGCTCTGAAAGGGCGTCAGATAGACCTGACAGAGGCGAATTAGGCCACCTTCTTGTGATACTGCTGCTGGTAGATGCTGTCGTTGAGCTTCAGCTTCGCACGAGCGGCATCGACGGCAGCGGGAGCGCCTTCGCAGTGGAAATTGATGAAGGTGCCGGCCTCGACGTGGCGCGGGTTGAAGGGGAACTTGCGCTTACCGAGGTTGTCGATCTGGGTGATCTTCAGGCCGGCGGCTTCCAGATCCTTGCTGACGGTGCTGACGAGCTGCTCGACGGACTCTTCTTTGCCTTTCGTGTCGAGGACGATGAGGGCTTCGTATTGGCGTTTCATGTTCTTGGTGTGGTTTGGGGTTAAACGGCGGGTTGTTGCTGGTTGAAAACGTTCATCGCCTGCTCGAGGCCGCGTTGCAGGGACATCAGCACCGCATCGGCGGCACGCTGGATGATGGTTTGAAGGGCGGATTGCTCGTCCGGGCGGAATTTGCCGAGCACATGTCCTACCATGCGCTCTCCGGTGGGGCGGCCTTCCTGCGGCGCGATGCCGACTTTGAGACGAGGAAAGTCCTGCGTGCCCAAGTGGCTGATCAGGGAGCGAATGCCGTTGTGACCGGCGGCGCTGCCATTCCCGCGAAAGCGCAGGCGGCCCAACGTGAGATCGACATCGTCATACACGACGAGCGTGCGGGCGGCGGGAGCCTTGAAAAAGTGACCCACGGCCTGCACGGAGCGACCGCTGTCGTTCATGAAGGTCTGCGGCTTCAGCAGGTGACCTCCATCGAACTTCGCAAGCAAACCGCACCAGCGCTTTTCCTCGCGGAAAGTGGCTCTGAGGCGGTTGGCGAGTTCGTCCAGCACCATAAATCCGACGTTGTGACGTGTGTCGCGGTAGGTTTCTCCGGGGTTTCCGAGGCCGACGATCAGCAGGGGGGGCAAATTCAGGCCACGGCCCGTGCTGTCGGTGGTCTCGGCCACATCGCGGGGAGGGTGCGGGGTTTACTTCTTGGCCGGAGCGGCCTTGGCGGCAGCTGCAGGAGCGGCGGCAGCACCAGCGGCGGGTTTCGCAGCGCCAGCCGCAGGAGCGGCGGCAGCAGCGGCAGGCTCGGGCTCGGCCTCGACCTTCGGCTCGCTGCAATGCACGACGACGACGTCAGCGGCCAGGCGGGTGCGGACACCTTCCGGCAGCTTGATTTCACCGACGTGGATGGACTCATTCAGTTGAAGAGCGCTCACGTCGATCGTGATGGCCTCAGGAAGATCCTTCGGAAGGCAGCGCACTTCGAGATCGTGGTGGATGGCCTCGACCAAGCCGCCAAATTTCACACCGGCCGCATCGCCGACGAGCTGCACCGGCACGTGAGCGTGAATTTCTTCGTCGTGAGCCACGGCGTGGAAGTCGATGTGAAGGATGCCACCGCGGAGGTAGTCATGCTGCACTTCCTGCACGAGAGCGAGCTGGTCAGCGGCACCACCGGCGATCTTCAGGGAGACGAGGATGTTGTCCGAGGCAGAGCTTTCGAGGAGCTTCGAGAAGGTCTTGCCATGCACCTGAAGCTGCGCCGGAGCGGTCTTGCGGCCGTAAAGAGCAGCGGGGACGTTGCCAGCCTTGCGCAGGCGGTTGACGGCACGGAAACCGGCGGCGGTGCGAGGTTCGGCGTTGAGATCGAGGATTTTGGCCATGACAGGTGTCTCCGGGTAGGGTGGTTCTGGAAAAAGGGCGCGGAGACTACCCGCCTATCCCCGGATGTCAAACAGCGATGTCACGGACTCATTGCCGTGGATGCGCCGGATGGCGTCCGCCAGCAGCGGAGCGATGTCCAAAGCGGTCACTTTTTCCCCGGTCGCCTGCGGTGTGGAATTCGTCGCCAGCAGCTCCTCGATGGGCGATGCGGCGATGCGGGCGCGGCCCTTGTCTCCCAGCACGCCGTGGGTCACCCCAGCGTAAATTCTCTTCGCGCCGTGCTCCAGAAGGAGTTTCGCAGCGGCGGTCAGGGTGCCGGCGGTCTCGGTCAGGTCATCCACGAGCAGCACATTTTTGCCTTTCACATCCCCGATCACGCTGTGCGCCTCGACCTCCTCGGCGCTGACACGGTTTTTCGCCACGATGGCCATCGGAGCCTTCAGCGCCTTCGCAAAGGCATGAGTCATCTTGATGCCGCCCACGTCCGGGGAGACCACCACGAGGTCCTGGTCGATGCCACGCTCGCGAATCGCCTTCATCAGCACCGGCGCTGCGTAGAGATGATCCACGGGAATATCAAAGAAGCCCTGAATCTGCCCCGCGTGAAGATCAACGGTGAGCACGCGGTTCACGCCAGCAGCCACGAGAAGGTTCGCCACCAATTTGGCCGTGATCGGCACCCGCGGGCGGTCTTTGCGATCCTGGCGGGCATAGCCAAAGAATGGCAAAACGGCCGTGATGCGGGCCGCGCTGGCACGACGCACGGCATCCACCATGATCAGCAACTCCATCAGGTTTTGATTCGTCGGCGGGCAGGTCGGCTGAACGATGAAAATGTCGCTGCCGCGGATGTTCTCATGGATTTGGACAAAAGTCTCGCCGTCCGGGAAAGTCGTCAGTTCGGCGGCGCAGAGCTCGGTGCCGAGGTTTTGGGCGATCAGGCGTGCGAGCGTGGGGTGCGCGGAGCCACTGAGGATCTTCAGGCTTTCAATCATGGGGCGGCGAGTTAGACGAGTCCGTCACATAAATCAACCCGCCCGGCTTTTTGGCTCATTTTTTGCCAGCGCGGGCCTCAATTCAGCCACTCCATCTCATTCGAGAGCATCGTGTCGTCATCAAAGGTGAAGCGCCCGATGAAGTGACGCCGCCCTACGAGCATGTCCTCCAGCCAGAAGCGGTCATCCGCCCACATCTCGTCCAGCGGCAGCGCTTTCAGCGGCGTCCAAAGTGGGATCGCCTCGTCCGTCTCGATCGCCGTGCCCTCGTGCGTCGTGGCGATGAACACATCCACATGCAGGCTCAGCCCGTCCACAAACTGGAACCACAGCTCGCCGTGCTTCACCGGCGAAATCGCCGTCACGCCCAGTTCCTCCTGCGTCTCGCGGATGGCGCACTGCTCGGAAGTCTCGCCCGGATCGATCTTGCCGCCCGGCCCATTGATCTTGCCCGCGCCCAGCCCACGTATTTTGCGAATGAGCAGCACCTCCCCACGTGCGGCATCAATGATGAACATCAGCGTCGCCAGCCTCGAGGGCTTCCAGGTTTTCCAATCCGTCATGAGGCCGTGAGACTAGCAGCCGCCAGTGTGGCGTCAAACCGAGGTCTTGCCACGAAAGCCGCGAGTTGTTAAACCCCTTCGCATGAAATGGGTGGTTTGTCTTCTCGCCTTCGTCCTGCCGGTTTTCGCCGCGCCGCCGCACCTCGTCGTGCTGCTCGCAGATGATCACAGTGCGGCGGACATGGGCGTGTATGGAGCGAAGGACATTCCGACACCGCATCTCGACCGCATGGCGGCGGCTGGGATGGTATTTGAGCGGGCTTTTGTGAACTCGCCGAGCTGTGCGCCGAGTCGCGCGGGGCTTTTCACGGGTTTGTATCCCGCGAAGAACGGCGCGGAGCCGAATCACGCGAAGGTTCACGCGCATTTGAAGCGTCTGCCGGCCTACTTGAACGAGCTGGGCTATGAAACGGTCAGTTTTGGCAAGACGAGCCACTATGCACATGTCACGGAGCAGGGTTTTGATCGTGCGGAGAATTTTGGCTATCATGATCACGCGGGTGTGCAGGCCTGCATCGACTACTTGAAGCAAAGGAAGAGCGACAAGCCGCTCGCACTCGTGTTTGGCACGAACTGGCCGCATGTGCCGCTGCCGCCGCCGGAGGGTGTCGATCCGGCGAAAGTGCGCGTGCAGCCGATGCACATCGACACGCCGGAGTTCCGCCACTACCGCGCCCGCTACATCAATGCGGTGATGAAAATGGATGCGGAGCTCGGCGCGGTGTATGAGGCCGCGAAAGAGCATCTCGGCGTCGAAAACACCTTCTTCCTCCAGACGAGCGATCACGGCGCGCAGCTCCCTTTTGGCAAATGGAACCTCTACGATGAAGGCACACGCGTGCCGCTCATCGTGCAGTGGGATGGCAAAACAGCCGCCGGAGCACGCACGATGGCTTTGGCGCAGTGGATCGACATTTTGCCCACGCTCATCGAAATCGGCGGCGGCACGTCACCGGCCGATTTGGACGGCAAATCGCTCGTTCCCGTGCTCACCGGCCAAACAAGCAAGCATCGCGACGCGATCTTCACCACGCACACCGGCGACAACGACATGAACGTCTATCCCAGCCGCTCAATGCGCACCGCGCGGTGGAAGTACATTCGTAACCTGCATCCCGAGTTTCGTTTCACGACGCACATCGACCGATCAGCCAACGAAGACAGCCTCGCCTACATCGCGTCATGGGAACGTGCGGCCCAGACGGACCCGCTGGCTGCTTTCCTCGTGAAACGCTACCGCGAACGGCCCGCGGAGGTGCTTTTCGACCTCGAAGCCGATCCCTTCGAGCGCCAAAACCTCGCTGCTGAGAACACCGCC
>JBKCXA010000151.1:0-4086 GCA_046316935.1 Prosthecobacter sp. | reverse complement strand
CTTCCATTGGGTCGTCGGCGACCACGCGGCCATCTTTCCGCACACGCTGATCGTCACGGGCGAGCACGCAGAAGTCAGTGTCGTCGATCATTACCGCAGTCTCGAAGGTGAAGGCGGCCTCAGCATCGCCATCGCGGATCTCGTCGGCGGCAGCGGCAGCAAGATCACCTACGCCGCCTGCCAGGAGCTGGCCGATGACGCCCAGGCGCTGCATCTTTCCAGCATCACCGCCGGACGCGATGCCAGCGTGAAAAGCTTCCAGGTGCAGCTCGGTGCCGCCTTCAGCCGCAGCGAAAGCGTCAGCGACCTCGTCGGCCAAGGGGCCCGCAGCGACATGCTCAGCGTCTCTTTGCCCATCGGCGAGCAAATCGTCGATCAGCGCACCCTTCAGCGTCACAAAGCCCCGCACGCCACCAGCGACCTGCTTTACAAAAACGCCCTCTACGGCCAGTCCCGCAGCATTTTCAGCGGCCTCATCATCGTCGATGAAGGTGCTCACTACACCGACGCCTACCAGACCTGCCGCAACCTGCTCAACAGCAACGAAGCCGAAGCCACCAGCCTCCCCGGTCTCGAAATCAATGCCGACCAGGTCAACTGCAGCCACGGCGCCACCAGCGGCCCGATTCCTGATGAAGAACTCTTCTATCTGAAGGCCCGTGGCATCCCAGATGGTGAAAGCCGAAAGCTCATCATCGAAGGCTTCCTCTCGGATGTGATCGAACGCTTCGGCAACAGCGAGGTGCTCGACACCCTCGTCGCCCGCATCGACGAGAAGCTGGAGCGGGCGGTGTGAGATGGTCTCACTCCTGCGGGAGCTTCGCCTCGGCCTTCTCCAAAGGTTTCGCGGCAGGTGCCAGGGGGCGGGCCACAAAGGCATCGAAGACCAGCACGCCCTTCAAGGCGTCCACGGCGCGTTCGAGCTGCTTGTCGCCGAGATTGGCAAGTTCGAGAGCCGCTGCCTCACCGGTGCCGTGGGAGGCACGCCACTTGGCGATGCGAGCCTCCTCCTCGGTGGTGAGCGCGGCGATGATGTTAGGCTCCACGCCGTTCTCATGGATCGTGCGATGGCTTGGCGTGTAATACTTCGCGGTGGTCAGGCGCATGGCCGCGCCGTTCTTCATCGGCAGGATGGTTTGCACGCTGCCTTTGCCAAAGCTCGTCGTGCCCACCACGATGGCACGTTTGAGATCCTGCAGGGCGCCGGCGGTCAGCTCACTGGCGCTGGCGCTGCCGTGGTTGATGAGCACCGCCATCGGATACTTGCGCGGTTCCTTGCCTCCGCGGGGCGGTGTGCGGTAGGGCGGCGGGTTTTGCGAGGCCACGCGGCCCTCGGTGGTCACCACGACCGTGCCTTCCGGCAAAAACTCGCCGCAAATCTGCACGGCGCTGTCCACGAGGCCGCCGGGGTTGTTTCGCAAATCGAGGACCAAGGCCTGCATGCCCTGCTTTTCGAGCGCATCGAGCGTCTTGGCGAGTTCGCGAGCGGTGGGCGAGTTGAACTGTGAGACCCGCACGTAGCCGATTTTGTATTCACCGGCCATTTTGGCTGCCAGCAGCATGTCATCATGCACCGAGCTCTCGGACAGGGTCTCATGCTTCACTTTGAATTCGAGGAACTGCTTCGTTCCCGGACGGCGCACGGTGAGGCGCACCTCGTCACCCGCCTTGCCCTTGAGGAGTTGCATGGCCTCCGCCACGCCCACGGAATCGGTGAGCACCTCGTTGATGCGCACGAGCTGGTCACCCGCCAGCACACCCTCGCGGGCCGCGGGGCCGTCGTCGCGCACGGTGGTGATGGTGAGAAGGTTCTGCCGCAGGGCGATGGTGATGCCGATGCCTTCCGAGGTGTCGCTCTGCTCGCGACGCATGTCCTCGAAGAGAGATTTGCCCATGTATTCGCAGTGCGGGTCGAGGCGGCTGAGCATGCCTTCGAGGGCACCTTCCACCAGCTCCTCGTAGGTCACCTTGGACTCTTCGACATAGTTTTGCCGCACCATCTCCATGGCTCGCGTTAGCATCTCCATTTGCAGATAGGCATCCTCGGGCGGCGGCTTCACCGGGGCGGCGGCGGGGAGCGTGGCTGGAGCGGGTTTTGGAGCGGTTTTGGGTTCGGCGGGCTTGGGGGCGGGCTTCGGAGCCGCTTTCGGAGCGGGAACCGTGGCAGGAGCAGGCGTGGCAGGTCCCGCCGGAGCCGCTTGCAGGCTGAAACCGGCGGCCAGGATCGGAAAAAGGGCGGTGGCGCGACGCATGGGGGCATCCTGCATGCTTTCCGCTGGCAAGACAGCGGAAAGTCAGGCGGTTCACGGCTCAGTTCGCGTCGTAGAACGGGAACAGCTTCTTGATCTCGTCCATCGACGGTCGGCGGCCATACTCGCAGATCTCGAAGGTCTCCGCATACTTCACCGCCTTGCCCTTCTCGGGGCCGTAGAGCTTGACCAGCAGGTCGCGATACTTATCCGCTTCGCTTCCCTGCCGGGCTCCCCAGCGACGTTTCAGCCAGGCGCGGCGCCCCACTTCATCGCTGGCCGGCGGCACGCTCTTCATATGCTCCTCGGAGCCGTTCGCACCGCCTTCATAATGCTGCGATGTCAGCTCGTGGATGCCGTCGAGTTTTTGATCAAAGGAATCGTCCACGCTCACGGCGATGTCCGGCGTGAAGGGGTAGGGCTTCTGGAAGCCATCACTCGAGTAGAGGAAGACGGGGTTCTTCTTCAGCGGCGGCAAATCCGGGCAGATGAATGGCACCGCCACCATGAAGGCCGCGTCCTGGATGAGCACGCCCACATAACGATGGTCCGGGTGATAATCCCAGGGCCGTGGAGCGATCACGATATCCGCCTTCCATTCACGGATCACCCGCGTGAGCAGCTTCCGATACTCCAACGAGGGCACCAGCTCGCCGTCGTGGATGTCGAGCACCTGGGAGGTGACCCCGAGTTTCTTCGCGCAGGCCGCCACCTCGGCGGCACGGCGCAGTGCCAGCGGGCCGCCTGCCTCCTTCCAGTGCCCGATGTCGCCATTCGTGACAGAGACCAGCTTCACTTGATGGCCCTGACGGGCCCATTTGACCGCGGAACCACCTGCCTTGTATTCTGCGTCGTCGGGATGAGCTCCAAAAACGATGATTCGGAGTTTTCCATCCTCCGTTTGAGCGTGGAGAAACGAGGCAAAGGCGAGCAAGGTGAGAAGCAGGCGGGTCATGGCACCTCAATACGCCGCCCGCAGCGCAGGTTGATCAGCTTGATGCGCTCCAGACCTGTCGGGCGTCGGTGCTCAAAGCAGCTTCTTCTGCTTAAAGTACACGATTGGCACGATGGCGGAGAGCACGATGGTGAACATCACCAGGATGAAGGCGAAGGGATTCTCCTGCGCCGGCAGCTTCACATTCATGCCGTAGATGCTGGCGATGAGCGTGGGCGGCATGAAGAGCACGCTGGCCACGGTGAAGATCTTGATGATCTGGTTCTGCTGGATGTTGATGAGGCCCAGCGTGGACTCCAGCAGGAAGGTCATCTCCTGCGTCTGCTGGTTCGTGTATTCATCGAGGCTCTTGATGTCTCGCATCACGCTGCGGAACTGCGCCGCGAGATCACCGCGCATCCAGGTGGCGGCGTTGTTGAGAAAGAACTGCAGCATGCGGCTGAGGCTCAGCAGGCTCTCGCGCAGGTTCGCCACGAGGGCGCTGCGGCGGCCGAGCAGCTTCACGACCTCCGAGAGGTCTTTTTCCGCGGCGGCATCGGTCTTCTGGGTGCTGCGGGAGAAGATCTCGTGGCAGATTTTCTTCAAATCGGCCTCCACGATCTGCAACGCGTCCGCGATGCGGGCCACGAAGAGCTCCATCAGCAGCAAAAACACCGCATCGCTCGACACTGGCGTCGTGCACTGGCGGCGCACTTGATCCACGAGCACGCGAAAAGCGAGCGGGTCGGCATAGCGCACGGTGGTGAGACAGTCCGGCGCGATAACGAACGAGATCGACGTGCTCTACGGCTCGGTGGTGTCGTGACCGACGGGAATCCACGCCGTCATGTAGAGGGCGCCTTTCTCCGTGTAGAGTCGGCTTGACTCCTCGATCTCCTGCAT
>JBKCXA010000150.1:0-18384 GCA_046316935.1 Prosthecobacter sp. | reverse complement strand
CCTTGCACATCGCTGGCGGCTTTTTGGACAAACTGATGCTCCACCGTGAAAAAGCGCACGGATGGCTGATTCGCCGCTGCGATCTCTTTTTCAGCATTCACGACCGATTTCATCTGAAAGTGCATGTTGGACTGCCCGGAGCAAAGCCACACATCCCCGACGAGAAGGTCGGTTAATTTATGATTTATGACTTTTGATTTATGATTTGAGGTGATGAGCAACTCCTGCGGCTGAGTGCTTGCGGGCATCGGATCGAGCTGGATGCGCCAGGTGCCGTTTTTGGAGGCTTTGGCCGTCTTGGTCTGAGCAGCAAAGGTCACGCTGATCTCCGAGTTGGGTGTCGCCGTGCCCCAGATGGCGATGGGCTGATCACGCTGCAGCACCATGTGATCGGTGAAGAGGCCGGCGAGCTTGAGTTCCGCGGCTTGCAGAGCTGCGGAGGTGATCAGGAGCAGCAGGAATGCGGTTCGGGAGAGAATGGAGCGTGTCATGGGACTGTTTTTGCCACAAAGGCATGATCGCTCATGACTTCAACGAGAGCTGGTTCACGGCCCCACCACCTTCAGGCGGACAAACTTGCGCGTATCACCAGCAGGGAAGGTGTATTTCACCTGGTTGTCGGTGATGTTGACGTTCACGCCGAGGGTTTCGGTTACCCAGGTGCCGGTGAGGGTGTCGGAGGTTTCGACGGTGAAGTGGGTGCCGTAGGTGCCGGGGTAGGTGCTGGATTTCGTCCAGGTGATGCTGAGGGCGCCTGCGGTGTCGGTGATGGGTGGCAAGGAGGTCTGGCCGGTAGTGTTCGATGAGCCGCCGAGGAAGAACTCGATGCCGTTGGGCACGCCGTCGTCGTCGTGATCGGCGGTGAAGGTGCCGCTGACGCCGTTGGTGGTTTGCCAGTTGGCGTAGGTGGGGGCGGTGTTGCCGATGAGGTAGCCGTTGGCGTCGAGGGTGAAGCTGCTGAACCCGACGGCGCTGATTTTGCCGAGCTGCGTGGCGGTGAGCGCGGTGGAGGTGGTGCCAAAGCGCAAGCTGCTGCCGGAGACGAAGGTGCCGGTGATCGTGAGGGTGCCGGACCACGCCATGGCGCTGCTGTCGTCAAAGCTGAGCGCGGCTCCAGTGCCGAGGTTGATGGTGGCGGCGGCGCTGAGGTCGAGGGTGCCGAGGGTGTCGGTGTAGGTGTCGGCGTTCAGGGTGGCGGCGGCGATGGTGAGAGGGGTGGCGGGCAGGGCGTTGCTGGCTGCGAGGGCGAGGGTGCCTGCGCTGATGGTGGTGGGGCCGGTGTAGGTGTTGCTGCCTGCCACGGTGAGGGTGCCTGCGGTGGTTTTGGTGAGGCCTCCGGTGCCGTTGATGCTGGCGATGTTTTGCAGGGTGCCGGATTCGACGGTGAAGGTGAGTGCTCCGCTGCCTGCGGCTCCGATGTCGTGACCGTTCATGTTGAGCGTGCCGCCGCTGAGTTTGACGGTGGCATTGCTGGTGCCGGTGCTGGCTCCGCGGGCGATGTCTCCCTGCAGGCTGAGGGTGCCGCCGGTGAGATTCAGCGTGCCGGTGGCGGTGCCTCCGGCGGTGGTGGCGTTGGCGATGCGGATGGAGACTCCAGTATTGGCGAGCACATTGACCGTGCCTCCGGAGATGTTCAGCGTGCCGGTGCCATTGCCTGCGGCGATGGTGTTGACGCCGAGCTGGACGGGGTTGTTGACGCTGTTGAGGGTGACGCTGCCGCCGCCGAGGGTGACGATGCCGGTGCCGGTGGCGGCATTGGCCGAGGTGCCACTGCGAGAGCCGATGATGAGGTCGTTGGCATCGAGCGTGCCGGTGTCGAAGCGGAACTCGGCAGCCACGCTGCCTGTCAGGCTGCCGCTGGTGCTGCGGGAGCCGATGGTCATGGTGCCCAGCATGAGGTCGGCATCGTGACCCGTGGAATCAAAGAGGTGGAGGACGGCGGCAACCCCCGTCTCCATGGCGCGAACGCCGATGTTGAGGGCGGCACGGCCATTGATGGGATCGCCCTGGCTGCGGATTTTCAGCGTGCCGGTGACGTCGTTGAAGGTGATGCTGCCGTTGCTGCGGCCATCGCCTGTTCCGAGTCCGCCGAGGTTGAGGGTGTCCACGTTGAGGATGTTCGTGCCGCTGCCGAGCTTGAGCGATTGCACGGCGGTGGCCCCTGCGTTGACGGCTCCATCCGGGCCGCCGAGGAGCATGGTGGCGGCCTGGATGGTGCTGTTGGCGGCGAGGATGACGGAGGACGCTCCACCATTGGAGCTGCCGCTGTTGGTGGGGCTGCCGACTCGGAAGAGTCCGGTGCCGAGATTGGCGTAGAAGGTGGTGAGGCCGCTCATGTCGAGGATGCCTGCGTTGCCGACGTTGGTGGTCGCTCCATTGCCGATCTGGATGTTGGCATTGGTCGGTGTGACGCTGGTGCCGATGGCAAGGGTGCCTGCGCCGCTGACATTCAGCCTCGTGGTGCTGTGCGGGAGGGTGGTCGTATTGTAGCCCACGGTGAAGGCGGCGCCGAGCTGAAGGGTGCTGCCAGCGCCGATGGTGATGGCGTTGCCGGTGGTGGAGTTCGTGCGCACCAGGACGGCTCCGCCGAAGGTGGCGCTGGCGGTGGAGAGTTCCAAGGTGCTCACGGCAGTGCTGCCTGCGGCCGAGCCGAAGGTAAGTCCGCCAGCGAGGGAGGAGTTGCTGGTGGTGAGGCGTAGTGTGCCTGCGCTGAGGATCGTGGCACCGCTGTAGGTGTTGGCTCCGGCAAGGGTGAGCGTGCCGAGGCCGGTCTTGATGACGGACAGGGTGCCGGTGGTGTTGATGATGCTGCCGGTGAAGGTGCTGGTGCTGTCATTGGCACCCAGGGTGAGTGTGGATGTGGTGCCAGCGATGGTGTCCACGGTGCCGCTGCCGGAGAGGCCGTTGAGGGTCTCGGAGAAGGCGTTGAGGTTCAGCGTGCCGTTGAGCGTGACGTTGCCATTGCCTGCGCCATCGGGGATGACGTTGCTGGCACCGAGCCGCAGGGTGCCGCTGCTGATGATCGTATTGCCGCTGTAGGCATTGGCTCCACTGAGGCTCAGGACACCGCTCCCGGCCTTGGTGAGGCTGGAACTCGCGCCGGTCAGCGCGGACGAGATGGTGATGGGTGTGGATGGATGATTGACGGTCAGAGTCGAGGTGTCGAACAGTGTGATCGCGCCGCCGCTGAGGGTGAGCGCGGTGGATTGAGCTGCGCCGAAGGTCATGTCGCCCACGCTGACGCCGCCTGCGGGGATGGTGACGGTGGACTGGTTGTAGTTGGCCGTGGCGCTGCCGAAGTTGACGGACGTGCCGGTCGTGGTCGTTGTGCCAACAGGCGGGGATGCGCCGGTGGAGTCCGGGGACCAGAAGGCGCTGGTGCCCCAGGTGCCGGTGGTGCTGCCGAACCCGGCAGTCGTGCCGTCCGAGTCCCAGAACAGGCTCGTGGCGGGCGCGAAGGTGGCGATGATGGTCTGGTTCGCGGTGACGTTGCTGAAGGTGTAACTCAGCGCTGGTGGCACGGCTGCTCCGTTCACTGTCAAAGTATCGACGACATACCCCGCCGCTGGCGTGAGGGTATAAGTCTGGCTGCCGCCGCTGGACACGGAGGTCACCCCCGTCGGTGTGCAGGTGCCGTTGGGATCGGAGGTGGAGTTGGTGATCGAGTAGGTGGCTCCGCTGCCGTTGCCGACGAGGAAGCCGCTGCTGTTGAGCGAGAAGCTGGTGAAGCCGCCGCCGCTGATTTTGCTGAGCTGCGTGGCGGTGAGCGCGGTGGCGCTGGTGCCAAAGCGCAATGAGCTGCCGGAGACGAAGGTGCCGGTGATGCTGAGCGTGCCTGCCCAGGTGACGGCGCTGCTGTCGGCAAAGACGAGCGCGGCTCCACTGCCGAGGCGGATGGTGGCGGCGGCGGTGACGTTCAACGTGCCGAGGGTGTCGGTGCGCGTGTCGGCATCGAGCGTGGCGGCTCCGATGCTGAGGTTGGTGGTGGAGGGAAGGACATTGTTGGCTCCAAGGATGAGCGTGCCGCCGTTGATCGTTGTGGCGCCAGTGTAGGTGTTTGCGCCGGAGAGCTTCCACGCACCGGTGCCGCCTTTGGTGAGGCTGATCTGGTTGGCGGGCGCGGTGGCTCCATTGAGGGTGTTGTCGGCGATGACGCCCTGCACCTCATTCGGTGTGGCGACGGTGCCAAAGCTGCCGCTGAGCGAGAGGACGCGTGCTGCTCCAGCGGTCATGGCGACTGGTGCGTTGAAAGCAGCAGCGGTGAAGATGAGCGGGCCGGTGCCGTTGTTGGCGAGGGTGGCGGTGACGGCTCCGGTGGTCGTGCCGCCTACCTGGATGCTGCGGTTGGTGGTGTCGCCGGTGCCGGTGTAGGCGAGTGTGGTGGAATTGTTCGCTGCGATGGTGATGTTGCCCGAGGCGGGGGCACCGAGGGAGCTGGGCTGGCCGTAGTTTCTGAGTGTGTTGATGGTGACAGTGCCCTGTCGTGCCACGGTGGCACCTGTGTAGGTATTGAGGCCATTGAAGACGAGACCGCCTGTGCCGTTTTTGGAAACGCTGAAGGCTCCACTGATGACGCCGCCGACGGTGACGGTGCCGTAGTTTTCCACCGTCATGCTGGTGAGGAGGGAGACGGGCGCAGTGCCGAAGTTCCATGTTCCACCGATGCGGTAGTTGCCTGACCAGACCATGTTGTTGCTGCTGGTGATGCTGCTGCCGCTGGTGTTGTTGAGATAGGGATTGTTCGCGTTGCTGCCGATCGTGAGCAAGCCACTGCCTAGAGCAGCCGCGTTGCTCACGGTGAGCGTGCCATTCGTCAGCGTGGTGCCGCCGGCGTAGGTGTTGCTGCCAGCAAGGATCAAATTGCCTGCGCCTATCTTGGTGAGGCCCGCGCTGCCTGCGACGGTGCTGTTGAGCGTGGCGCTGTTGTTCACCACTTCGATGGTGGGCGTGGTGCCTGCGAGCGTGATCGTGTTGCCTGCGTTCACGGTCCACGTTTCCGTGCCGGTGGTGTCACCAAACTTCCACAATCCGCCGGTGCGATCCGCCTCCAGTGTGAGCGAGGTGTTCGCCGCGATGTCCACCGTGCTGAAATCGACCGTGTCGCCCGAAACGGTCGATGGCACGGTGTTGGCGATCCAATTGGCCGCCGTATTCCAGCTCTGCGCACCGCCCGCTGTCTGCGTCCAGGTGCTGAGCGGCTGTGTTTCGGCCAAAACCTCGATGGAGGCCCCATTGATGCTGTAGCTGCCGCCCGTGGTGGTCGTGAAGGCTGGCGTCACAGCACCAGGCGAGGCCACCTGGATGTGACCGACGGCCAAACTGCCCCACTGGCTGCCCCAGTTGCCGCTGGCCGACTGGGTGAGAGGCGCGTTCGCGGTGGGCGTGCCTGCGCTGTTGCCATTGCCGGAGTTTTGCAATCCAGCGATGACCAGCGAGTTGCTCGCGGAGGTCGTCAGAGGCACCTGCGTGATGGCATTGCCGAGCCGGCTGTTGCTGGCACCGAACCCCGGCGCGGTGCCTGACAACGCATACGCCACACCGAGGCCGCCGTTCGGATTGTAACCGGAAACGGTGATGCCTGTGCCGACCGCCCCCGGATTGTCGAGGTAGTAAATCGCGATCGTGCCATCCGCATTGCCGCCGGTCTGCTGCACGGCCTCGATCATCTGGACGCCGTTGTAGCGCACGCCGTAGATCATGCAGGGATCGTTGTTCGCGTTCTCCATGCCGATGACGACCACGAGCTTGTCCGCCGTGGCCGCATCGAAGGTGCCGAGGCCGGTGACGGCCTTGTAGCCGCTGCCGCTGGCCACGCTGAACTGCTGCGTGGCATTCACCGCGATGGTGCCCGTGAGCATGGTCGGCGTGGTGGTGACGGAAACCGGCGCAGAAGTCGTGCTGCTGAGCGTGCCGGCACGCATCGACACGGTGTAAGTGTAGTTCGTGCCCGGTTGCAAACCGGTGTCCGTGTAGGTGCGTGAGGTCTGCCACGCGCTGGAGGTCGCACCTGGGTTTCCTGAGGTCTCGGTGAACAGGTATTCCACCGTGCCACCGGTGTAGCCGTAGCCCACTTCACCCATTTCCGCCGTCATCGTGACCGCGGTCGGACCATTCGCCTCCGGCGGTGAATCAAACGTGGCCACCGCAGGCATCAGCGGCCCCCAGGTGTAAAACACCGTCGGATTCGCGGGCAGGCCCACATCTTCCACATTCGGCGTCGAGAGCAGCTCGATGCGTGTCACCGCACCATCAGCAGCGGGCAGATTCACCGCCTCGGTCTCGAGGCTGGCCAGATCGGTGAGCGAAGGAGAGGTCAGCGACGACGCGGCGAGCATGTAGGTCTTTGTCACACCGCCCTGCACCACGCGCACGCAGTAGTCGCAGCCGTTGGTGGGCGCATAGATCGACTGTGCTGCCGTGCGATCCGCGGCCACGGTGGGATCAAACAGACGAATCAAACCCGCCGTGTAAGGCCCGATCGGCGGATACACCATGTTCAGCGTGGGTTTGGCACCCGACATCGACGCGAGGATGCTGATGACCTGCACATCACGCTGCTGCGGGAACTGCACGCCGTTGTTCGTCACCACCGTCGTGTAGTCGCCAGCCGTTTGATTCCACTGCGCCCAGCTTCCATTGCCGCTGCTCAGCGCCGGATTCCAGACGACCACATGACTGTTCACGTAGTTCCGCATCTGATTCACCGAGTAATCGGAGAAGTGGTTCATCAAAAAGCCCGCCGGCTGCCAGCCCTCGCCACCGCCCTGCATCGGATCGACCGTGTAAGTGCCCACCGGCTTGCCGCCCACGTTTCCAGCCACCACGGTGCATGGGATGAAGGTATTCGTGCGCTGATCAATCGCCCATGCAGGTCCGGCATGCGTGCCGTTGTAGTTCGACGGCGCATTGATGCCATGCATCGCGCCTTTGTAAGGATACGCGGCATTGTCACCCCAGTGCGGCAGCGACAGCGCATGACCCAGCTCGTGATTCAGGATGCCGATGTCATTGCCATTGCCCACGCCCGCATAACCGCCTGCCTGACCACCCGCAAAGGCGCCATACACATTCAGGTAATACAAACTCCAGCGACCCGAGCGACCCGCCGCGGCCTTCAGCGCCCCATTCCACTGCAAAGCCGCTGCCTGCTCGCCATCAAAGGCCAGTCCCGTCTGCCCCTGATACTCCGCCTTCGACCGGATGCGCACACCTTGCGCACTCACATCCGCCCGCGGAGGAATCACCAGCTCGCGAAACACCACATTGTTCAGGCGACGCAACTCCAGGTCCTGCACCGGCCACTTCTGCTCCAGCTCCGCAAACGTGCCCGCCGTGTAGTCGCTCGGCGTTCGCGCAAAGTAATGCACATCCGTCATCGTCATGATGACCTTCGTCGGAGCGCTCACCTTCATGTCCGTCACCGTCGAAACCACGCTGCCCGCGTTCACCGTCACCTGCAGACCTGTTTTGATCCACGCCGCCGGCAGCACGCCCGTGAAACTGTTCGCCGTGGAGTGCTGCACCACGCCCAGACCATCCGGGATCGACGTGGGCAACGTCGCCGGCCCGGTGAGCTGCACCGTGAGGAACTGCCCCGCCAAATTCAGCGTCGCAAACACCGAAGGTGCCGCCACCGCCGCCGGATCGGTCACATGCACTTTGATGAACACATCGCGCCCGCCCACCGTGCCGAAATACGGGTTGTCCGGCTTGTGCAGGTGCGTCTGGCCAAAATAGATCGCATCAATCGACACCGCGCCCGCCGAGCAGGCCGCGATGAGGAAAGCGAGGAAGCAAAAAAGTCTCATGGAAGGGCCATTGTGCGGATTTCCGGTCCGAATCACAATGCCATTCCCATGAATAACCTGGCCGGAGAACGGCCAGGGAAGCGCGGCAAACGAATGGAGGCAAGCGAATGGTTTTTTGCTGGAGAGAAGAGCTGCAAAGGGGGGCGACGAGCGTCATCCAAGCATCCGTTCAACATTCGATTGCCCCCATTCGCTTGCCAAAAAAGCGGCAGGCAAAACGAGAAGGTCCGGCAAACGATTGGTCGTGCCCAGACGGCTGCCTCAGTCCGGTGTGAGCGTTATGAAGTCGATTTGGTGGTGATTGAGGTTCATCCATTGAATGCCGTCGAGACCCGTTAGTTTGAGCAGCCTGCTCAGATGTTCGCGATAAGCGGTCGGATCGCGACTGATGGCG
Source organism: Prosthecobacter sp. (assembly GCA_046316935.1). Classification (GTDB taxonomy): domain Bacteria; phylum Verrucomicrobiota; class Verrucomicrobiia; order Verrucomicrobiales; family Verrucomicrobiaceae; genus Prosthecobacter. The sequence continues at coordinate 10,182 of JBKCXA010000150.1, read as the reverse complement.
GTCACAGCGAAAAGGTGGCGGGGTGCGTGCATCGTCATGAACTGGCTGCCCAGCAGATGATTCCCCCGCCGCAGTTCGACACGTTTCAGGCACTCTTCCGGGCCACCCATGAAGAAAACAAGCGCCTCTTCGTAGAGTTGGGTCTCCAAAAAAGCTCCCCAGTCTTCCAAGAGCATTCTCAACGTGCTTGCCAGCCCCTTGCAACGTGGGGTGAGTTGGCGCCATTGGCCTGTTCTGAGTTTGAATTGATGGCGGACGCTGTCGGTCAGCGGGTTGTAGCGGAGTCGTCCCCGCACTTTGGCCGGCCGGAAGTTCAGCAGCTTCACATGCCGGATGTCCAGTAGCATCGCGTAGTTCAGCACCTGCGCATCGTGTTCCCTCGCAAAGCCTGTGGCGGTCTTCGCTTCGTAAACCGCATGATTGCAGACCAAATCGAGCCGGTAGGTCTTCTCGAACGCCCCGTGGTGAACCCGCACAGCAACCTGGGTGGCAGCTTCAAGCCCAAGCGACCTCAGTCTCAGTGCCAAATCGTTTTCATAAGCCCGTTCGTCACAGAGCCGCCCCAACTCATTTTGCGAGGCATAAGCGCAATCCATCACAATCTGGTCGATCTGATCAAACTCTGATTGGCTGAGGTCAATGATCGTTGGGCGTTCGATAGGCATGATAAGCCCAATTTCGGCAAACGAATGGGGGCAAGCGAATGAATTTTTCTGGATGAAACTGTCCATATCAGGGCAGGCGAACTCATGTCGGGACTACATAGGTCATCATTCGTTTGCCTCCATTCGCTTGCCCAAACAGCCCCAAACAGCCTTCCTTTGACCTAGGCCAGAAAACGGCCAAGTTTAGCCCGTGAGCACCCCCAGCTTTCTCACTCTTTCCGACCAGGTCACCGAGCATCTTCGCAGTGAAATCTTGCGCGGACGCTGGAGCGGGTCGCTGCCCGGGAAGCACCAACTCGCCGCCGAGCTCGGTGTGAACAATAAAACGGTCGAAAGCGCCCTCCGCCAGCTTGAGAAGACCGGGTTGCTCCTTCCGCAAGGTGCGGGTCGCAAACGCCTCATCAATACTCCACGTCGTCTGAATGCCTCGCGCACGCTGCGCATCGCGCTGCTGCTGAACGACCATGAACTCGACGAGAAGATCAAACTCGTCCTCGAGATCAAGCATGCTCTCACCGCCGCCGGACACACAATCATCACGCTTCCCAAATCGCTCACCACACTCCGCTTTGACCCCAAACTCGTCGCCGCGCTCGTGCGCAAAACCGAAGCGGATGCCTGGCTCGTGCTCGCAGGCTCCCGCGGCGTGCTCGAATGGTTCGCGAGTCAGCCCGTGCCGGCTTTTGCGGTGTTTGGAAACCGCGTCGGCATCAAAATACCCTCCGTCTCGCCCAACAAGCCGCCGGTGATCGCGGAGGCCACGCGACACCTCATTTCACTCGGGCATCGGCGCATCGTCATGCTGGCGAAAAGAGCTGTGCGCATGCCCCATCCCACCGCGGGCATCGCCGCTTACCTCGACACGCTGCTCGCCCACGGCTGTCAGCCCAGCGAGTTCAACCTGCCCGATTGGGAAGAGAGCAACGCGGGCTTTCATGCCTGCCTCAGCTCGCTTTTTCGCGCCACACCGCCTACCGCGCTCATCGTCGATGAAGTCACCTACTTCGTCGCCGCGATGCAGTTCCTGCTGCGTGAGGGCCTCAAAGTGCCAGCCGATGTCTCGCTCATCAGCACCGATGACGACGTCGCCTTCTCGCACTGCGATCCGCCCGTCGCCTGCATGCGCTGGGACATGCGCCCCGTCGTCCGCCGCATCGTGCAATGGGCCGCGAACCTCAGCCGCGGCAAAACCGACCTCACGCAAACCCTCACGCCCGCCGAGTTCGTGCCCGGAGGCACGCTCTCACGATGCAAATCGTCCTCCTGAACGAGCCTGTGCCTTCTGGCTGCATGGGGGCGGCAAACGGCAGCTTGCGGCTGTCAGAATTGCTCGCCAAATGCCTGATGGACGCGTTGGCTTTCCAGCTTCCGAGCATCTCATTCACCGTCTTTCCCCTTCGCGAATGCGGCAGCAGTCCCTATGAATCGCAAGTGCATCACCCTGTTTAAGACGCTGTTGCTGGCGACTGCCTCGGCGTGTGCGCATCCGGAGGATCAGTGCGAGATGCAGATCAAACCCTCGCCTCATGTGCTGGAGGCTAGGTTCACATTCAATCTGCTGACATTGACGAAATGTGTGCGGGTGGACGCGGATGGGGATGGAATGTTGAGCGTGGGCGAGTTGAAGGCGGCGGAACCGGCTTTCACGAGGTATCTGAACGAGCACATCAAGCTTGAGGTAAATCAAAGGACGGTGCCGTGGGGAGAGCAGGCGGAGTATCACTATTTGTGGCCCCGATTCGTTGCGACACCTCCTTTGGGTGAAGAGGAGCTGGCTGGACGAAGTATGGATGTGATCTTTGTTTTGCCTCAGAAGGCGCTGCTGGAGGCGTTTAGGATTCGGTTCGAGATTTTTGAGCAGGCAGGGCGACTGCACACAATCAACGGACGTTACGAGCAGGATGGTCGGGTGCTGGAGGTGCCGTTCAGCCTTCAGAAGCCGGAGCACACCTTTGAGACAGGGTATGTGGAAGAGCCGGTTCGCCATGAGGAGCCTTCCAAAGAGGTGGCAAGGCCTGTGGAGGCTCAAAAAGCAGATGAGCCGAAAAGCAGCTTGGGCAGCATCGTGGGCTGTGTGCTGCTGGCGGCGGTTTTGATGGCACTCGGCTACCTGCAAGTGCGCAGGAGAAAGCGGTGCTAGCCCGCTATTCACGCTACGGCACCACGGCCTGCACGCGGACGAATCGTCGGCCGCTGCTCAGCAGCGCGGGGCTGAGGGTGACGCTGACGGTTTGAACGTTGTCGGCGGTGGTGGTGATGTTTTGGGTGGCACCGATGTCTTGGGTCCAGGTGGTGAGGTCGGTGCTAGTCCAGACGGTGTAGGTGGCTCCGCTGAGGCTGGGGATGCGGCGGGTGTAGGTGAAGGTGCCGGCGGTTTTGAGCGTATCAGTGCTGCGGACGGGGTTCGCTGAGCTGCGAGTGGGATCGAGGCCGAAGAGGCGCTCGGTGTCGTTGCTCAGGCCGTCGCTATCGGCATCCGCGGTGGCTGGGAGGTCGATGCCGGGGAAGTTGGCGTCCCAGGCCTGGTAGTCGGTGGGACGGCCGGTGGGGTAGTAGAGGTTGAGGATTTCCTGCACGCGGGCGTGGATTCGGGTGGCGGAGGTGGCGGTGTATTCCGTGCCTACGCTGTTGCTCCATTGTTCGGCGTGCTCGCGTTCGACGGTGAAGCCGCTGAGGCTGGGCTGTCCGCCATACCAACTGGTGGCGAAGGTGCGGAAAGCGGCGTTGTCGGCGGGAATCGCGTTTTTGTATTCCATGATGCGGTCGTAGATTTCGACGGGACGCTTGAGTTTCAGGGCGGTGATGTTGTTGCCCAAGGTGGTGGCATTCACGGGATGCATGCCCCAGAAGTGAAATATGGGGCGGATGTCTTTGCCGTAGGATTTGCAGAGCTGGAGGGTGAGGCTGTCGTCATCCTCGGGGCTGGTGAGGCCGCGGTTTTCACGTTCGTTGTAGTAATAGTAGAAGTCATTGATGCCCTGCCAGCCGTAAAGGCGGGCGAGGTCACAGAACTTCGAGTGGCCCTGGGGCTGGTAGGCTTTCTCATAGTCGGCCATGGGGTTCTTGCGGGGGGAGAAATTGAAGCTGGTCATCCAGCAGACGGCGGTGTTCGGCAGGGTGCAGAAGGAGTTGAAGCTGATGGATTCAGCCAGGGCGGTATCGAATGAGACGCCGAACTTTTGCGTCATGACGGCGACATGAGGGAGGTTCACACTGGCCTCGACCTCGCCATCGTGTTTGGGGAAGAAGTAAGCGTGGCCGGGCTCGTGAAACTGATACGAGGCGGCATTGCGCGGGCCGGTGAGGAGGAAGTGATTGTGATTCCCGTTGTAGGTGGTGGTGGGGCTGTAGGTGACGTTGACGGTGGGGTATCCGGGGGAATAGACGGAGGCGTCAAACTGGAGGTCCACCTGCTCATACAAGGTCTCTTTGCCACGGATGCGCGGGAAGCCCATGAGGTCGTTCATGGCGTCGATGGATTTGTCCCAGTTGGCCATGTTCGTGACGGGGTCGGCATAGTTGGTGATCCAGCTCCGGGGGACTTGGAACATGACTTTTTCAGTTTGAAAGTCTGCCCACGGGCCGGGCAGGGTGCGCTCCGTGGTCTGCCACTGGCTGAGGGTGGTCATGCGATGGGGGAGGGCGGAGAAAAAGGGCGAGCGTGCAGCTCCGACGATGGTGATGGAGACGACGCCGGCATTGGCATTGAGTGGCACGTCAATGTAGATGCCACCGCCGAGCGGGCTGGCGATCTTGGTGACGGTGGAGGTGATGTCGTAGGCGAGTGTGCAGCGGTCGATGCGCCTCACGAGTGCGCGGTTGGAGTTGTCCAGGGAGTGGGCACCGACACGAACCTGGTAGCCTTTATTGACGAGTGAGCTGGGGACTGTGACGATGGCGATCGTGCCGGGGGCGAGGTAGCTGCCGGTGGCTTTGCGGGCAGGGTTGGTCCACATCTGGGTGGCACGGCCAAAGCTGTCCGGGAAGCTGGCATTGATGGAGACGGTATTTATCTGGCCGGCGGGCGGTGTGGCGCAGGCACCGGGAAAGCGGGAGGAGGTGGCGAACTTGTATCCGTTCAGTAAGGCCTCATGCTGGGCGAGGACGGCGGGCGTGTAGATGCGATCCATGATGGCCTCCATGGTGCGGTAGATGGTCCATGGGATGTCATTGGTCTCGAGGGAACGATCGAGATTGCCTCCGACGACGAAGAGCGGGCCGACCTCGACTTCATGCGTGGTGATGAGGTCAAAGAGGGCGGTGATCATGGCCGCGCTTTCGTTGAATCGCGGGTAGTTGTTTTGCAAAGTCTGGCTGTGGGTGGTGATCTGCGCGGCGGTGAGCACGGTGGTGCCCGTGAGGTGGTTCTTCAGCGCGGTGATGGCGGTGAGCAGGGGATCCGAGGCGGCGGTGTTGAAGTTCCACGTCGTATCATTTGTCCAGCCGTTGAAAGGCGTGCCGCCAGTGCCGAGGAGGGCTCCGCTTTGAATCTGGATGGCGTATTTTTTGTTCCAATCGATAAGCCCGGCGGTGGCGATGAGGATGTTGTTGGCCTGAATCGTGATGCGCGGGTCGGTAATGGGCACATCCACAGTGGTGATGGCGGCCGTGTTCGTGATGTCGCGGATGCGGATGTTGCCGGAGGTGCCTTTGGTGAGGTTCTGATTGAAGGCACCGATCAGGTGAGTGCGAATGAGGTTGTTGGTGCTGTTGTCCGCTGGATTGCCGGCGATGAAGGCGAGGGTGCTGCCATTCGGTGCCTCGATGTCGAGGTGGAAGACGCGGTCGCGGGTGGGGAAGTAGTCGAGCGTGGTATTTCCCACGCCGGATGAGGTGCCGCCGGAGTTGTAATACTCACCGCCATCGTAGTTGGCATCGCTATATTCGAGGTAGGGAATGCCGGTGGTATAGGGGACCGTGGTGCTCGTCATGCCGATGTCGATGCCATAGGTGGCATCGCCCGTGAGTAGGACAGGATTCGCAAACCGCCACGTGACATAGCGCTGGCCGGTCAAGGTGACCGTCTGCGTGAACGTCTCGGAATGAAACGCGGTGAAAGTGCTGCCGGCCACGGTGCCGACACGGACGACGTAGGTCTTTGTGGGGTCCGCCTCGGTGCTCGGGGCGATGCGGTAGGTGATGGCTCGCAGCCACAGGGGCACACTGCCGGTTCGGAAGGTCTGGCCCTTCGCTTTACCAGCGTCCGTGCCCGTCTCCGACCACCATTTGTCCGTGCCTGTGCGAGGGACGAGATTCGCCACATCAAAGCCATTCACCGCAGGTGCGGCGGTGGCATGCGTGATGCTATTCACCGCTGCGGCCGGACGGACGATGAGCGCGATGCTGCCATCGTTTTCGAGATTGCTAATGTCCCAGGTGTAGATGCTGGCGGCGACATTTGGGAGATCGAGCCCCGCAGGCTCATCACCATCGCCATCGAGATAGCCGGTGAAATCAAAACGAGTGGCAAAGGTCGTCGTGGCGAGGCCGGTCCAGCTCAGGAGTTGATACACACGAGTGGCGGTGGGTGTCAGCGTGCTCGGCCCCACGGTGAGATTGCCATTGAAGATCAAACTCTGCCCTCCTGTGCCGGTGAAGCTCAGCGTATCCGAGGTGCCGCTCGCCGTGAGGTCCAGTTGCACCACGCTGCCGGATTGGAAATTGAAGCTCCCGGTGCCCGAGGCGGAGTCGAATGACAACGTGCCGAGTGTGCCCGCTGCGATGCTGTCACCCGCGTAGATCGTGGTGCCCGTCTGGGCCGTGAAGGCGTTGCCTTTCACCGTGCCCGTGCCGTTGAGTGCGGCCCCTGTTTCCAAAGTGACCGCCCCCGTGCCCGTGGTGCCGACTCCGGCCAAGCCCACCTGCAGCCTGCCCATTTCGATCGTGGTGGTGCCAGAGTAGGTGTTGGCCCCCGTGAGGATCCAAGTGCCCACGCCGGTCTTCGTGAATCGCGTGGTGAAATTGCCCGTGCCGCTCGAGTTATCGGCAATGACCGACTGGAAGGTGTTCGCGCCAGTGTTCGTGCCGCGCAGGGTGAAGCTCTTATTGCTCGCGGTCTCCACATTCGTGAACGTGCCGGTGCAGGTCATGACGCCCGTGCCCAGGTTTGCCAAAATGCCGCCCGTGCCCGTGTTGAGGTTGATGTTGCGGTTCAGCGTCACATCCGCGCTGCCGGTGTAGTTGAAGACCGCCGACGAGTTCTGAAACGTGAGCGTGGTGCCTGCACCGATGTTGCTGGGCGAGCCGTTCGCCGCCAGCGTGCTCGCACTCAGCGTGCCGCGATTCACGATGGTGCTGCCGAGGTAGGTATTCATTCCACTCAGCGTCCAGGCACCATCGCCCGCCTTCGTCACCGTCACAGTCGATGACGAGCCACTTGGCGCATTCCCGATCACGGATTGGAAGTCATTCGCTCCCGTGTTTGTTCCACTGAGCGTGAAGGTCTTGTTCGCCGTGCTGTTTGCCGTCGGTGCAAACGTGCCACTGTAAGTGATGACGCCTGCGCCATTGTTGGCGAATGTGCCGCCCGTGCCGCCTGCGGTGAGTGTGATCTGGCGATTGAAGGCCACATTGCCGCTGCCATTGTAGGTCAGGCTCGCCGTGTTCGACGAAAAGTTCACCAGCGAGCCCGCACCGATGCTGCTGGCGCTTCCGCTTGGTGCCAGCGTGTTCGCCACCACCGTGCTGCTCGCCGACGTGATCCCCATGGGGCCCGTGAAGGTATTCAGCCCGCTCAGAGTCAAGTTGCCGCCACCTGCCTTCGTCAGGCCAAACGAACCACCCGACTCGCTGATCACGCCGCTGAGCGTAAGATGGTGGAGCATCTGCGTGGTGCTCGTGCCCGTCGTGGCCGTCGTGACGGTGCGCGTGGCATTCAGCACGATGTCATTGGAGATGCTGTCCAGGATCGTGACCGGCCCTCCTGAGGTCACCGCCGCCGCCGTGGACGTGATGTTGCCTCCCAAGACGAAACTCGCCCCCGAAATCGAAAACGCCGCCGTGGCACCCACCGCGTAGTTGTTTGGAAAAAGAATCCCGTCGATCTCTGTGCCCGCCGCCAGATCATTCACTGGAGTGAGGCGCGTCATCCCGCTAAAGGTCAGCACATCCTGCGCCACAGGCGCCGTGCCGCCCCAGTTCGCCGTCGTGGACCAGTTATCATTCGCCCCCGCGCCGCTCCAGGTCAGCGTCGCGGCCTGACCCGTCGATGAAGCGACCAACACAAAGCACGCGAGAAGCCGCAAAGTTCTCTGAATGATGAAGTAGGAAGAATGGCTCATGGCAGGATTGGGCATGAATCATGAGGGTCGGGAAATTCAGCTCAATGATTTTCACATTCGCAACCTGGCCACATAGCATCCAGTGTGGCGCCCCATGACCTCCCCGTCATTCATCTCCATCACCGATCAGGTCACCAGCCATCTGCGCAGTGAAATCCTCCGCGGACGCTGGAGCGGCACACTACCCGGCAAGCACCTGCTCGCCGCCGAGCTGGGCGTGAACAACAAGACCATCGAGGCAGCCATGCGCCAGCTCGAGCAAAGCGGGCTGCTGCTGCCGCAGGGAGCCGGGCGCAGCCGCCTCATCAACCTTCCCCAGGGTCACCGCAAAACCGCACGCAGCCTTCGCATCGCCCTGCTGGTGAACGACAAGTCGGTGGACGAGAAAGACAAATTCTACCTCGACTACCGCCACGCCCTCGAGGAGGCCGGTCACACCATTGTCTCGTTACCGCATTCACTCAGTGACCTACGTTTCGATCCCAAACGCGTCGCCGCACTCGTGCGCCAGACCGAGGCGGATGCCTGGATCATCGGCGCTGGGTCGCGTGCGGTCCTGGAATGGTTCGCCAGCCAGCCGGTGCCCGCCTTCGCCCTTTTCGGCAACCGCGTGGGACTCAAAATCCCCGCCGTTGGCCCTTCCAAGGCCCCCATCATGGCCGAGGCTACCCAGCATCTCATCTCACTCGGCCATCGGCGCATCACCCTGCTGGCACGAAGAGCCGTGCGTCTGCCAAACCCGGCGGCAGGCGTCTCCACCTACCTCGACACTCTGCGCCAGCACGGTATCCAGCCCAGCGAGTTCAACCTGCCTGACTGGGAGGAAACCAACGCCGGCTTCCACGCCTGCCTGCGTTCCTTGTTCCAAGCCACTCCGCCCACCGCCCTCATCGTGGACGAAGTGACCTACTTCGTCGCCACCATGCAGTTTTTGCTCAAGCATCGCCTCAGCGTGCCCGACGAAGTCTCCATCATCAGCACGGACGACGATGTCGCGCTCTCCCGCTGCGATCCCCCCGTCGCCTGCATTCGCTGGGACTTCCGCCCCGTCGTCCGCCGCATCGTCAACTGGGCCGCCAACGTCAGCCGCGGCAAAGCCGACCTCACACAAACTCTCACGCCTGCCGAGTTCGTGCCTGGAGGCACGGTGGGGCCCGCTAGCACCTCAGCCAGACGTTGATCCACGTGCCTTCACGTCTTCGCTCAGGTGTCGCTTGAAGAAGGTCATGATGCGCTCGCGCTCTTTGATCCACACCTCCACATGTGAGTGCCCGACTCCAGGCAGCGTGACGAACTCGCCAGTCGCGCCTGCCTTTTTGATCGCGGCATCGAAAAGCTGGCTCTGGGAGATATGGACGACCCCGTCGGCATCACCGTGCAGGATGAGAATCGGCGGCGTGTCCTGGGAGAGATAGGTGATCGGGCAGGCTTCGCGTGCCAGATCCAGCGCCTCTGCGGTGGCTCGGCCCCACATGCGCGCCTCGGGCGAGGTCGGGCTGTCGAACTGGGGCATCTTCTCGAAATCAATCGGGCCGAACAGGTCCACAGCGCAGCTCACGGCGCTGCTTTGATCGAGATATTCGCCCACATCGAGTTTCCTGGCGCCGCCACTGGTGCCCACCAGGGCGGCAAGATGCCCGCCGGCCGAGCTGCCCCATACGCCGATGTGTCCGGGCGCGAGGTTGTATTCCTGAGCGTGAGCCCGGAGGAAACGGATCGCGGCCTTGCAGTCGTTGATCTGCGCGGGCCACTTTGCATCGCCACTCAGGCGGTAATTGATCGTCGCCACGGCGTAGCCGCTTTTCATGAGTTCGGGCCAGATGGCATGATTTTCAGCCTTGTCCCCTCCCATGAAGGCTCCGCCATGTATCCAAACCAGCAGTGGCCGCGGCGTGCCTTGCCTGGAAAACGCGATGTCGAGTCTTTGTCGAGGTTGTGCCGCCTTCACATAGGCCACCTCGCTCGCGAACTCGGCGTCTGCCGGCAGCTTTGGTGGAGCTGCTTGAGCTTTCGCAGACATGGTGAAGGCCCACGTGGCGAGCAAAGTGATCGTGAAGGCGCGAGACTGTTTCATTTGGCACATGCGATTGATTGTTTAAGGCTTGCCGGGGTGGCAGCGTGCCTCCTAGCTCCTCGTGCAACCAAGGGCTGGGACACTGGATCAAAGACCTCGCAGCTTTCAAGCACGTGCTCGTTTCGCCGCGTCACGAACATGTCCAAAGACTGACGCATCTGAT
>JBKCXA010000149.1:0-13428 GCA_046316935.1 Prosthecobacter sp. | reverse complement strand
TCGATCCAGCGGGCGCAGGCATCCCGCTGCTTCCACCATTCGCTCCAAAGCTGGCGCAGGTAGCCGCGTGTGACGCCCTCGGTGTCCTCGACGCGGATATTTTCGAGGAAGCCGCTCACACCGAAGAGCATGGCCTCGCGCACCGGGGCCTTTTCATGGAGGATCTGGCGCAGCGGGAGGCGCTGGGTGAGGATCACAAAGGGCTGCTGGTTGTTCCGGTAGCCGAGCGTCTGGGCGAGAGACTGAAAAATGGCCTGCTCGCGGCCCTGGGCCTGCACGAGACGATGCAGGCGGCGGCTTTTTCGCTCGAGCCGGAACTGCGCGGCAGATTCGATGATGGACTGCACTTTGCCCGCCTCCATGGTGGCGAGCGGGGTGGCGCAGCGGCCGAGCCTGGCGGCGGCCATGCCACGAGCGGGTGTGGCATCCGCAGGTAGCATGGAGGCATTCAGAAGGACCTGGGGCACCTCTCGATGCTGGCTCGTGCGGGTGAAAAAACGTGTCTCGGGCAGGCGCAGGACGAGATGGAGCACGACGCGGTCGTAATCGGCATTCGAGCCATGCGCATGGTGCTCCCAATCGCGGGCATCGGTGTCGAGCTCGAGGTCTCCACGGCGTGTCTCGCCATCCACGCGGATGGTGGCGCCGGTGAAGTCGGGGCCGGGGCCGGAATTCCAGGTGCCGAAGTCAGTGATCTCGATTCGCTGGCCGTCGGTGCTGTCGAATTGAGCGCCAAAAGAACCAGCGAACCAGAGGCTCTGCCAGTCGAGCTCGGTCCAGGCCGAGTCGAGTCCGGGGAGCGTGCCGCGATCCTCGACGCCGCCGAAGACCGCGTCACGAAAACGGGCGTAGCGTGCGGCCAGGGGAAGTGGAGGGACGATGGGCATCAACTCGGGCCAAGAGGTGGCGATGCGAGACAGGTTTGCCAGTGTAAAAAGAGGCGGCAGAGGTGCCTGATTGACAAACCTGCCCCGGCATGGCTGGATCGCGACCTCGTGTCAGGAAGCAAAAACCCCAGCCCGCCTCGGAAAGCGATCTACCGGCTTTCCATTTACCTGCGCTGCTTGCAGAAGCTGCGGGACAATCGCGTGGATACGGTGTCCTCCGCTGCGCTGGCGAAGGCGGCAGGAGTGAAATCCACGCAGTTGCGGAAGGATCTGGCTTACTTCGGCCAGCTTGGCACTCGCGGTCTGGGCTACAACGTGGAGGCGCTGCGCAAGATGATCGCTGATGTGCTGGGGCAGAACCGCCTCCAGCCGGTGATCCTGGTGGGCGTAGGGAATCTGGGTTCCGCGCTGCTGAGATATGGTGGCTTTCGGAAGGAGGGTTTTGAGATCACGGCGGCGTTTGATCTGCTGCCGAAGTCAGCCGGGCAGTTCAGCGTGCCGGTGCTGCCGATCAGCGGCCTGGCGGACTACATTTTAAAAAACAACGTCAAGATGGCCATCATGACCGTTCCGGCCGTGAATGCGCAGTCTGTTTGCAACGATCTGGTGGCCAATGGCATCCAGGCCATCCTGAATTTCTCCCCCACCGTGCTGGAGACGCCGGAGAACGTGGTAGTGAACAGCGTGGACCTGGCGGTGGAGCTGGAGAATCTCAGTTACTTCATCCGCTGAGCCGGCACCTGATCCCGCAGAGCCTTCGCTGAGGCGAGAAACTGGTGCAGGGCCTGCTCGTCATCCTGGCTCAAATGCTCAATGAGCTGCTCAATATGCCCGCGGGCATCGCGAAGGGCGGAGAGCACCTCGGCGCGGTTGTCACGCAGGATGCCGGTCCACATCGCAGGATCGCCCGCGGCCACCCGTGTGGTATCGCGGAAGCCGCCTGCGGCACATGGAATGGGGCTGGTATCACCTGCCAGGGCTGCCAGGGTGGTCACGGCGGCCATGGTGTGGGGAAGATGAGAGATGCGCGCCACCCGCCGGTCATGCTCCAGCGGGTTCATTTCGAGCACTCGACAGCCGAGCGCCGACCAGAAGGCACGCAGGCGGCCTAAAGCAGACGCGGAGGTGCTCTCGAGCGGTGTCAGCAAGCAGGCGGCATTTTGGAAAAGATCACCCCGCGCATGCGCCATGCCGGTGGCGTGTGATCCGGCCATGGGATGACTGCCGATGAAGGGAATGCCTTTCGCGGCAAAAAGCGGCTCCAAGGACGAGACGACGCTTCCTTTCACGCTGCCCACATCAGTGACGAGCAGCTCAGGATGGGTGGCGGCGGCGAGGATGGTCTTTGCAGCAGCCTGCATGTGCTGGACCGGCATGCAAAGCACGGCCAGCGTAGCTCCATGAAGGATCTCGGCGATGCTCGTGCTGCAAAAGGCGGAGGGCAGGCGCTGCCGGACCTCGTCGAGAGCCTCAACCCGCCTGGCCCAGATGCGAATTTCCGTTTGAGGTGAAAACTCCTTCACTGCCAGCGCCAGCGAGCCTCCCAAAAGTCCGGGGGCGAGGATGGCGATGGAGGTTTCCTGCTTCATGAGTCCTGATTCGAGAATCAGGGCACCAGGAAGACCTTCTGCGTGTAAGGGCAGCGTGCCTTCTGGCCGGAGCGCATCTCACGCACGTCGATCTCACGACCGAGCGAGTCAAAGGGACTCTTCACGAATCCGGGCTTGGTGCGGGTGGCAGTGGGATAGCTGCCGGAAGGTGCCGGGGTGGTGGGAGCCGCAGGGGTCGTGGGCGGTGCGGCGACGACAGGTGGAGGCGGCGTGGTGCCAGTAGGAGCAGGAGGCGGTGTGGTCGGCGCTACAGGCATCGTCGGACTGCCGGGCGCCGTCGGAGCAGCAGGATTCGGAGGCTGCACCGTGGCTGCGGCAGGATCATTCGGATTTGGCGGCGGGGGCTGCTGGGAAGGATCTCCCGTGTCGAGATAGCGGGTATCCGTGGGCGCTGACGGGTCCTGGCCGTAGCGGGACTCTCCCGGAGGGCGGTCGAGCGAGTAGCCGCGTGGACCGGGAGGTGGTGGCTTTGGCCCCGGGCCGTAGCAGGAGGCGAGGGAGACGAGAGCGGTGAGGGCGAGCAGCGCGGCTTGGGCTTTCATGATCTGGCTGTTGATGAAAGGGATGACTTATCAGGCGTTCACACGCATGGGCATGAGCACATACAGGAAATTTGTGCCGCTGCGGACGACGCCAGGGCTGATCTCATCAATGAGGTGAAGGTGAATCTCGTCGGCACTGAGGTTACGCAGAGGAGCCATCGCGAACTCCGGATTGAAGGCGATGGTGATGGAAGCTCCTTTATAATTGATGGCGACGGTTTCGCGGGCCTCACCGATGTCTGGCGAGGATGCGACGATCTCGATCTGGCCGGGCGTGAAGATGAACTTGATGGAGTTCGACTTGTCCGTGGTGAGGAGGGAGACACGGGAGATGGCGCGGAGGAAGGCCTCACGCTCGATCGGGATACGCTCCTTCGATTCGCCTGGGATGACCTGGCGGTAGTTCGGGTAGTTGCCGTCGATGAGCTTGCTCACCAGGAGGCTGTCACCGAGGTCAAAGCCGACTTGGGATCCGGTGACCTTGATGGTGACGAGGCCAGAATCGCCGAGCAGGCGGGAGAGTTCGTTCACGGCCTTGGTCGGCACGATGATGTCGATCTCCTGACTCTGCGGGAATTCGAGTTCCTGCTCCACCATGGCGAGACGGCGGCCATCCGTGGCCACCATGGTGAGGGCGTTGTCCTTGAAGGCAAACAGAATTCCATTGAGCACGTAGCGTGTCTCGTCGGTGGAGATGGCATAGCTGGTTTTGCGAAGGCAATCCCGCAGCATCTGCTGCTCGATCTTGAACTCGCGGGCGTCGTCAAAGCGGGGCAGGGCAGGGAACTCCTCGCTGGTGAGACCGAGCACTTTGAAGAAGCTGGGGCCACTCTTGATGGAGGCCACGTTTTTCTCATCGACCTTTACTTCGATGTCCTCGGCCGGCAGTTCGCGCACGATGGTGGCGAGACGGCGGGCGGGCAGCGTGGTGGCACCGGCTTCGGAGACCTCACAGGGCACCGTGCAAGTGACGCCGACGTCGAGATCGGTGGTAGTGAGCTCAAGAACGCCGTCTTTGGCCTTCAGAAGGACGTTGGAGAGGATGGCGAGCGTCGTGCGTGAGCTGACGACATGCTGCACTTGGTTGATGGCCCCCAAAAAGGCTTCCTTGCTGATGTTGAACTTCATATGCCGGTAAATTCGGGCGTGTTGTTAACAACGCCGCTCTAGGTTGGCAATGAGATTGAACGGAAAATTGGGCCTGTCGAATGGCAAAACACAATCCATTGCGTCCGGCGGAGGGTTCAGAGGTCCCGCGGGGGCGACATAAAGGTCTTTGGCACCGGAACACCAAACACCTGCGGCTGCGCCTGCGGTTCCGGGGACGCAGATGGAGCCAGATGGGTAAACAAGTCGTCAAACCGGAGGCTGCATTGCAGGCGGCGCTGGTTGCCGTCGATCTTCGGATTCACCTGAATGACTGCTTTGGTGAAGGGAACACGTGCCTTCATGGCCTGTGCGGCCTTTCGAGCCTCCTCGAGGCTTAACGATGGATCTTTGACAATGGCATCGAGCTTTTCGAGATCAGCCCGGGTGACAGGATGCCATAGCTTTTGCCACGTTTCGGGCTCGACGCGGACAGTTTGAACATTGGTCCAGGCTTTTTGTGTCGGCGTCTCCTGTCTCCAAAAACCTGCGATGAGCAGGAAAGGTTCATCAATATCAAACTGACGAAGCGCATCGCCAAGGCTGATAGGCGTGCCTTGCTTCGCCGCCTTCGGATTCACCGGGATGCGGCCGTGGTTTTTGTTGGCGCTCGCAGGAATGTCCCACTTCTGGGTGTGGCTCGTTGGTTCATAGCCGCCGAAAAAGGTGTCGCGCAGCCATTTCTCGAACAGCAGGCCATGACTTTGCACTTCACGACAATACCCGAGGGAAAAGAATAACAGCAGGAAGGGGATGACACGCTTCATGGCGGAACCTGCATGCGGTTTGGTGGAGCATAGCGGGTTCGAACCGCTGACCTCCTGCATGCCATGCAGGCGCTCTACCAACTGAGCTAATGCCCCGGAAAAAGAAAACCGGCTCCCTCTTGCGAAGGGAGCCGGAGACTAGAGGGACGTGATGTTTTGGCAAGCAGGTTTTTGGCAAATCTGCTCGCCATGGAAGGCTTACTTAACAGCTTTCTTTTTCGCGTCAGACTTCGATGCGGCGGCGGCGGGTTCCGCAGAAGCGGCAGCCGCAGGAGCAGCGGTGATATTCAGCGTCTTCTTGAGCTTCTCGAGCTCTGCCTTGCCCTGCTTGATCACTTCTTCCGTGAAGACCTTCTTGTCTTCTTTCTTCGCGTCTTCAAGGGCGGCGACATACTGGTTGATCTCGGCGGACTGGCCTTTGGTGGCTTCGCTGGCGAGCTGGGCATAGGCCCAGGCAAGCGGGTAGTTCGGCTTGCCGGCTTCCACACCGCTGAGGTGCAAGGTGGAAAGACGAACCATGGCGAGAGGAGCACCTTGGGCGGCGGCTTCGGAGTAGTAGCGCTCAGCCACCACACCGCTGCGTTCCACTCCGGTGCCCTGTTCGGCCATCATGCCGTAAGCAATCTTGGCGGGTGCGTAGCCATTGTCAGCCGCACGCTTGTACCAGCCGCCGGCAGCGATGATGTCCTGAGTGACACCGGCACCATTTGCATAGAGACCAGCGAGCTGGTTCATGGCGGCGAGCACACCGGCGTTGGCGGCGCGGATGTAGAGCGCGAAAGCCTTCTCAGGGTCTTTGTCCACCACGGTGCCGGTTTCATAGAAGCGACCAACGGCGAAGAATGCCTCCGGAGCGTTGTTCTGCGCGGCCAAGCGGTAGAGGTCGAGAGCGTTCTTGCCATTTGGCTGCACCAAGATGTCCTTCGGATCCCAGTTGCCCTTGTCGTCAGGCTTGGCGTCAGGAGCGGCAATGCCAGTCTCAGAGGCCTGTGCCAGGCGGAAAAGCGCGGCGGGATCGCTGCCTTGGGCGGCTTTGCCATAGTACTCGATGGCTTTCTTCACGTCAGGCTTCACGTCGATGCCTTTTTCACCCACACCACCTTCATAGATCTGGCCCAGAATGCGGTTGGCAGCGGCAAGGCCACCTTTGGCGGCATCTTCAAACATCTTGAGAGCCTGCTGGACGTTCTTCGTCACGAGGTTCGGAGCGGTTTTGCCATCACCAGTGTCACCAGCGAGGAGGCGGGCACCGTATTCACCGAGCGCGGTGGCGTTCGCCTGCTTCTCCGCGGCAGTTTTGAGGTATTCGAGAGCCTTGGCGAAGTCCTGGGCATAGCCCGTGATGCCACGAGAGTAGATCTGGTAGAGGCCGAGCGTGGCCTCACCATCACCTTCAGTGCTGGCTTTTTCGAGAAGTTCAACAGCGGCCTTGTTGTCCTGCGCCACGATCGGGGCGGCGGAGCCGGAAAGGTGGAGCTGGGCCTTCATGCGGCGGGCCAGCTTGTTGCCGGCCTTTTCCGCTTCGACGATCAGGTTCACTGCTTCACGGGTCTTGTCAGCATCTTGACGGAAGCCTTGAAGAAGCACCTGGGCCAGTTCGATCTGGGCGGCGGGGATGGCACCGGCTTTGCGATACAGATCGACGATGGAATTCACGTTCACGTTGTTGCCACCGACGAGGATGCCCCACTTCGCGAGAACATAGGCGGCATTCGTGTCGCCCTTGTTGGCCAGCTCCTGAACCTGGGTCACGGCGGCGTTGAAGGCCTTCGTCCAGTCGCCGTTGGCGTTGGCGTTTTGAGGATCTTTCTGAATCTTGGCCTGTTCGGTTTCGAGTGTCTTGAACACCTTGTCGAGGTCCGCGCTGGGCTTGACGAGATCATTGGTTTCAACACCGGCCACGAGGGCGGCATAGGCGGCGGAGTGCATGCCGGCGGCGATGAGCAGCGCGGCGAGTTTGAGTTTGGTCGCTTTGAAGAGCATAGGTGGTTGAGGGAAGGGTGGGCTTTGGACCCGGTGATGCGGGGAGCGTTCATTTTTCGGGAGAAAGCATAAAAAAAGCAAGTCTTTGTTTGTTCGGAGGGGCGAATCATTCATGCTGCCCGCCCCTCCCGAACCCTTGTTTCATGGCCGATCCCGCGACATCCCCTTCAATGCCCGCCGCTCCCAGCGCGGCCGCTTCCAATGAGAAAGCGCCCTTCAAAAAGCGCAACGAGGTGCCCACGGCGGAGGAACTGCTCGCTTCAATCAACCGGGCGCTGCCGTTTTCGGACGAAGCGGAAAAAGGCGTGCTCTCCTGCCTGCTCCAGGACCCGAACGAGCGCCTCAGCGACTGCCGGGTGAACCTCCCCGCGCATGCTTTTTACCACGACGCGAATCGCACGATCTACGAGAAGCTGCTCGAGTTTTACGACAAGAACCTCCCCATCGACCCGGTGACCGTCACGCATGCGCTGCGGGATCAAAACCTCCTCGACAAGGTCGGTGGCGCTGCGGCGATCAGCGACCTCTTCACCTTCGTGCCGATCCCGGCGCATTTCCCGCACTACAAGAAGATCGTCATGGAGAAGCACATTCTCCGTGAGCTGATCCACGCCTCGTCGCTGAACATCCATCATGCCTACGAGCATGGCAAAGAGCAGCTCGACGAGGACATCGACACCGTGCTCGATCACGCGGAGCAGCGTGCGCTGGCCGTGCGTTCATCCGTCGGCGCCAAGGAGGGCATCAAGACCCTGAGCCAGCACGTGATGGACGCCATCGACAGCATTCAATACATGCTCGAGCATCCAGGCCAGCTCCGTGGTCTCTCCACCGGCTACACGAAGCTCGACCAGATGAGCAGCGGCCTGCAAGGCGGCGAAATGTTCGTCATCGCCGCCCGTCCCTCGATGGGTAAAACCTCCCTCGCGATGAACATCGTCGAGCACATCGCCGTGGATTGCAGCAAGCCCTGCGTCGTCTTCTCCCTCGAAATGAGCGCCACCATGCTCGTGCGCCGTCTGCTCGTCTCGCGGGCGCGCCTCAGCATGCAGGACCTCTCCCGCGGCCTGCTCTCGCGAGCCCAGCAGGACGCCCTGGCCAAGGCCACGCGTGATCTGCAGAAGGCGCAGATCTTCATCGATGAGACGCCCGGCCTCGACATCATGGAGATGCGGGCCAAGTCGCGCCGTCTGAAGAAGCAATACGACATTCAGATGATCATGATCGACTACCTGCAGCTCGTTACCAGCGGCAGCCGTCGCGCCAAGGACAACCGCCAGATCGAAATCGCGGAAATCTCCGCCGGTATCAAGGGCATCGCCAAGGAGCTGAACGTCCCCGTCATCGTGCTCGCCCAGCTCAATCGTGCTGTCGAAAGCCGCAAAGGCCAGCGCCCGGTGCTTTCCGACCTGCGTGAGTCAGGTTCCATCGAGCAGGATGCGGACATGGTGGGCCTCCTCACCCGTGCCGACTACGCTGGTGCCAAGATGGAGGTCGAAGACGAGGAGGCGGAGGAGAAAAAGCGCGGCGAAGCCATGCTCATCCTCGCGAAAAACCGAAACGGCCCCACCGACGACGTCCACCTCCGCTTCATCGACCACGCCATGCGCTTCGTGGAGCGCACCGAGGAGCCGGAATCGCCTTGATCAGCACCCGCGGCGAGAAACGCCAAAATTGAGCTTGGAACCTCCGCCGTCCTGTCTATCGCACTTGCCGCACTTTGATGAAAAAAGCCCTCCTCGCCCTCGAAGATGGCCGGGTGTTTGAAGGCACGGCGTTTGGCGCCGAGGCCACGCACACCGGCGAAATCTGCTTTAATACCTCCATGACCGGCTATCAGGAGGTTCTGACCGATCCCTCCTACCGCGGTCAGATCGTCACGATGACCTACACGCAGATCGGGAACTACGGCGTGAACCCGCTCGACTTCGAAAGTGAGTGCCCGCATGTGCGGGGCTTCGTCATTGAGGAGCTTTGCAATGTGCCCAGCAACTGGCGCAGCACGCAAGACCTCAGCTCCTGGCTGAAGGAGTGGAACATCCCCGGCATCCAGGGCATCGACACCCGCGCCCTCACGAAGCATCTCCGCACCCGCGGAGCCATGCGTGCCGTGATCACGAGCGAGGTGCTGAATGCCGACGAAGCCGTCAAACTCGCCGCCAGCAGTGCGCCGATGGAAGGCAGCGACTTCGTCAAAGAGGTCACCACGCCGAAACCCTACGTTTGGGACCCCGAGGACACCGAAAGCCGCGAGTGGGATATCCCCAGCCCGTCGCAAAATCGTGAAGGCGGCCCCACCGGTGCCTTTCACAACCTTCCTCCAGCCAAGCATCACATCGTGGCCTATGACTTCGGTGTGAAGCGCAACATCCTGCGTCGCCTGCGCCAAGCCGGCTTCCGTGTCGATGTGGTGCCCGCGACCACCAGCGCCAAGGAGGTGCTCGCGAAGAATCCCGATGGTGTCTTCCTCTCCAACGGCCCCGGCGATCCCGCCGCGCTCGATTACATCCACAAGGAAGTGAAGCAGCTCATCGGTGTGAAGCCCATCTTTGCCATCTGCCTCGGCCATCAGATCCTCGGCCACGCCTACGGCGGCAAGACCTTCAAGCTCAAGTTCGGTCATCGCGGCGGCAATCAGCCCGTCAAAGACTTGCGCAACGGCCAGGTGGCCATCACCAGCCAGAACCACGGCTTCGCCATCGACCCCTCCAGCCTGCCAGGCAATGTCGAGGTCACCCACATCAACCTCAACGACGGCACCGTCGAAGGCATGCGCCATCGCGAAGCTCCCGTGCTGAGCGTGCAATACCACCCCGAGGCCGCCCCCGGTCCGCATGACGCGAAGTACTTCTTCGCCGAGTTCGCCTCGATGATTGATAAGGGCCGCTAAGCCCATTCGACATTCTACCTTCGTCCTTCCCGCCGCATGTCCACCATTGTCGTCACTCAGAAAAACGGCGTCGCCTGCATCGGGGCGGACACTTTGAGCTGCCTCGGCTCTTTGCGTCAAAAGGCCGGGCATGTCGTGAACAAGACGAAGATCACCAAGATCGGCGATACCTTCATCGGCCTCACCGGCACCTCGGCGAGCCTCGTGGTGCTCAACAGCTACTTCTCGAATCCAGAACGTCCGCGCGACTTCTCGTCCTGCGAGATGATCTTCGAGACTTTCCGCCATGCCCATGCGTGGTTGAAGGCCGAGTACTTCATGTCGTCGATGCCGGACAAGGGCGAGGAATACGAGACCACGCAGTTCTACGGCCTCGCCGCGAATGCTCACGGCATCTTCGCCCTCTACTCCTACCGCTCTGCGCAGCAGTTTCACAAGTTCTGGGCCGCCGGCTCGGGTCGTGATTTCGCGCTCGGTGCCATGCAAACCGCCTACGACAACGGCAAAAGCGCCGAGGAGATCGCCCGCGCCGGCCTCGAAGCCGCCGCCGAGTTCGACAGCGCCACCTCCGCCCCTTTTGAGATTCACACGATGCCACTCGTGAACGCTGAGAAGCCGAAAGCGAAGAAGAGGAAGTAGGATGCGGTGGGTCAGTGGCCTACGCTTTTGAGCTAGATTGCCAAATAGCCGCATGGTAAAACCGGCGATAAATCCATGTGCCGATTCTTTTCAGCCTTGCTGCTCACCTTACTCCTCGGCCACGCCGCAGCTTTGGCTGATGTGGACGTAAGCCTTGCCCACACGGGGCGGGTTTATGATGCCGCCACGGATCGTCTCTTCTGTCTCACCGGCGGCAGCATCACTCCGGTGAATCCCGCAACAGGTGTGTTGGAGGCTCCGATTGTTGTCTCGACGACGTCCAGTCTGGGCCGGCTGGCCTTGTCGGACACAGGCAGCCAGTTGTTTGTGTCCTACGACGAGAACAGGAGGCTGGCGCAGGTGAATCTGATCACCCGGACGATCGTGGCGGACTGGTCGGCGGGGACGGATGCGAACGGGTCGAGGGTTTTTTTCTCGTTCGCGGCTCTGCCGGGGATGCCGCAACGTGTAGTGGCGGCCACGCTGTCTTACTACTCCGGGGCGACCTCCTATGAGGTCTATGAGGCGGGAGTGAGGGTGGCGGTGAGCGCCCAGCAGTCAGGTGCCTTTTCGCTGGTGCCGGGAAACCTAGATGGCGAGTGGTTTGCCCTGAATGCCTCCTCGAGCAGCCCGGTCCAGATGCATCGCGGCCAGATCACCGGCACGACCATCGGACCGATGCAGGCTCTCGGCTCCTTTCCTTCTGCGAACTACCAGTTCAGTCGCAAAGGTCGTCTGCTGATCTTCGGGAATGCCATTTATGATGCCTCCACGCTGCTGCGGGTGGGGGCGGTGCCAAATCTCGGCCTGCCGGGAGACTACGACATGCCCTCCGACCGCTTTCTGCTGACGGTGACAGACGGCTCCAGCGAGGAGCGCCTTTGCGTGCTGGATGGCCGTTCCATGGCCGCCGTGGAGGAGCGTGATCCGCCGGAGTCGGGCTCCTCCACTGCGGTGCTGTGCGGGGACCGTGTGGCGCTATGCAAGGCCGAAAGCCTTCGTTTTCGTGACTGGCAGGTGATCCCGCATGGGGACCAGGCGGATCTTTTGGTCAGGCAGATGCAGGGGCCTGGAAATTCCTTCTCCGTGCTGGTGCGCAATGCGGGTCGTGCGGCGGCGGCGTCCGCGCAGTTAACCTGGAGCACGCTGCCCGGCACTACTCTGACGGATGTGACGACCACCGCCGGCACCGCTCAGATCACTGGCGGGAATGTGACTGTCACACTCGGAAATCTGGCACCTGATGCGCAGGCCACGGTGACGATCCGGGTGTCGGCATGGCCTGTGGGCACAACCAGTGCCGATGTCACCGCGACGGGTAGCTGCGCCACGGAGGAGTCGAGCACCCACAACAACACGCACATTATCTCGTTGACGGGAATCGGCCCGGGCACCGGGCAGAGCAGTCCGTTCCAGCAGTCATTCCCCTCGATCGTCCAGACGCGTTATGACAAGGAAAGCCGTCGGCTTTTCTCCCTGCTCGGCCCCAACTACGACTACTACCCGGCCCCGGGGGACGGACGGGTGAGCTACTGGGCGGGCCAGGTGGTGGAGATGGTGCCTGAGCAGAGGCGCATTGCCACGTTTCATGCGGTGCCAGGCCGGGGGACATGTCTGGCGGTCAAAAATGGCCGGCTGCATGTGGGGTTGCGGAATTCCGGGGCCATCGTGAGCCGTGCGCTGACGGCCACTATCTGGGAGACGCCGGTGGCGGTCGGCGTGAGTGCTAGCGCAAGGTCGCTGATGCCTGTCGATATCGCCGTGGCGGATGGCGCGGCGGCGGAGACGCTGCTGGTGGCGCGTGAGGATGGGGAATATGCCGCTGCGCTGGCTCCCGTGTGCGCGATCGCCTCCGGCGTGATCCTGCCGGAGACCGCCACGCCCTGTGCCCAGGTGGTGGCGGCAGGCCCGGGGCGGGTGGTGGGCCTGCGGCCGCAGTATCAGAACACCAAACTGCTGCGCTACAGCCTGGGGGGCGGCGGCTTGGCGCTGCAGGCGGAGCAGGCGCTGGGGGGGGATTATGTCTCCGGTGTGCTGCACTACTCGGCGGATCATTGTTTCATCCAAAGGTTTGTCATCTCCCTAGCCGGAGGTGCGACAGTGCTCACCAGCTACGGCCCGCATTTTCAGCAGGACACGCGCGTGAGCGACGCGGTGCCGGACCCGGACTCCAACTCTTATTTCTGGCTGGGTGGAGATTATTCGAGGCTGAACCGGAACACCTTTGCTCCGCCCACGGGCGATTTTCAGAAGACCTGGACCTCTGGCTCTGAGCGCGGTGACTCCTCGCTCGGGATCTTTCGCTGGGGAGACTACGGGCTGGTGACGGTGTCGAACAAGACCCTCGTCTTCAGCGAGCACGCGGGCTTCATTCCCGCGCCGCCGGTGAAGGTCTCGCTGCCTGCCGTGGTCCAGGAAAATGCCGGCATCCAAACCGGTGCAGGAACGGTCAGCATCCCGCGGCCGGAGACTTCGGCTCTGACCGTGAGCCTCGTGTCCTCTTCCCTGTCCAGCTTGATGACGCCAGCCACTGTCGTCATTCCTGCGGGTGAGGTGACGGTGGCGTTTGACATCACGCCGGTGCCGGACGCGGCGCTCACAGGCCCGAAGAAAGTCACGCTGACAGCCTCGGCCACGAATTTCAGCGCTACCACGGCGGATGTCTGGGTTGCAGACACGCAAAGCACGCCCATCACGCTGACGGTGCCCGCCACGCTGGCTGAAAACGCCGGTGTATTATTCAATGCGGGCAGTGTGAGCATCGGACAGGCGCTGCCGGTGGCGCTGGACGTGCTTGTCAGCTCCAACCACGCCTCGGCGCTGGGGATCAAGTTTTCGAACACGTCCAGTTCGGTGATCACCATTCCCGCCGGGCAGACGACCGTCAGTTTCGATCTAGCGGTCAATGACAACAGCCTGCTGGATGGAGACAAACCCCTCACCCTAACCGCCAGCGTGCCAGGC
>JBKCXA010000148.1:0-2908 GCA_046316935.1 Prosthecobacter sp. | reverse complement strand
GACGAAGGGCACGCCGACCTCGACCATGCGACGGGCCAGCAACAGACGCTGGGCGAAGTCCGTGCGGCCATACAGATCACGCGTCTTGTCATCCTCGCGGCTGAGGTCAAAGGCCTCTTGAGCCGGCTTGGAGGCGATGAGATCCACCGCTTTGCCGTAGAAGGTATCAAAGCTCACGGCCGGGTCCTCGGCGATGGCGTCGTTCAGGCGCTTCATGCGGTCGAGCGACATGCGCAGCTCGCGGCGGGAGAGGCCGCGGGCGTCGGAGATGTCCGAAGGCAGCACCACATCACGCACTTTGAAGCCCTTGGCATTCGGATCGCCGCCTGCCACAAAGGGCGCATGCTCGGCACCGAGGAAGTTCGGGCCGCCGCTGCGGGTGATGCTCGGCAGGGTCATGTAGCCCGGCAGGCCGTTTTGCGTGCCGCGCTTGTAGCTCACGACGCTGCCGAAGGATGGGTGGAAGGTCACAAAGGCCCCGCAGCCCACAGGCACGGGTGTGGGAGCACCGGTCATCATGTAGTGATTGCCGCCGCCGTGGTTCGGATCCTTGTGCGTCACGCTGCGCAGCACGGTGAATTTGTCCGCCACCTTGGCGAGGTGCGGCACGCACTCGGAGAAATGGGTGCCCGGCACGCTGGTCTTGATCGGCTTGAACTCGCCACGGATATCGCTCGGCGCATCGGGCTTCGGATCAAACATCTCGTAATGCGAAGGACCACCATCTAGCCAGACGAGGATGCAGTTCACCGGACGGCCCAGGGAAGCCTGTGGAGCATTCTCGCGTGCCCGCAGCAGGCTCGTGAAGCCCATGCCCCCGCCTGCGGCGGTGAGACCGAGCTTCAGGAAATCCCGGCGCATGTGGCCGGCACAGTTTTGGGTAACACGGGGCATTGTTCGATATCAAACGGACCGCGAAATTACGGGCTTTGTCCGCCTTCCTTGCAGCAGGCTGGGAAATTGACCGGAGAAATCGAACTTTGGCTCGGGTGCCCAGCGGATGAGGTTTGCCTGGGCAGGGCGGCGGTGTAAGGGGCGGGGCATGAGATGCCTCCAGCTTCTGTTTTTGTTGGTCTTCACGACCCTGTTCCTTGCCGGGTGCGGCGAGCCGAAGGCCGATCTGGCCAATCCGAAGTCCTTCCGCAATGAACCAGTCTCATTCCGCATGCCTGGAAACTGGCATGTCGAAGAGCAGATGCACGAAAGCGGGGTTCACCACTTTTCCATCGAGACGGAAGGCGATGCCATCGTCATCGTCCAGGTCTATCCTGAGAACATGGCCGATGATTTGAAGACTTTCGCGAAGTCCTTCTCCGAGGAAACGACCAAAGCCATCCCGATGGGCAAAATGTCAGGCCATGTCTTCAGCGATCTCCCGGAGGTGGAGGGATGGCAGGGGATGAAGGAGACGCTGAACATGAGACTCGCCACGGTGGACATCCCTCACACACGCCTCTATTTCAGCCGCACCTTTGGTGAGCGGCGCTGCTTCGTGATATGCCAGGTCTCCACCGAGGATATGGACAAGGTGAAATCCGGCTTTGATCTCGTGCGAAGCAGCGTGGTCATCGAATGATGGCCGAGCTCTTCTATGGATCACTTCTTCGGCAGATGCTCTGTGATCACCGCAGCCACCTTCTCGGCGAGATAACGGCTGCCTTCGGGTGAGTAGTGGACGTTCGCCGGGAGCTGCGCCTCCGGTTTGGCCAGAGCATGAGCACGGAGATCATTGGTGGGAATGCCGGCGGCGGTCATCACGCGGGCGGCAGCCTCGTTGTATTTGAGCTCATCGCCTTCGACACGCCCGTCGCTGCCGGCCGGGACGTGGGTGGTGTTGCACCAGATGAGCTTCGCGCCGGTGGCCTGCATGGTTTTGACGAGCTCGGCGAGGTTCTTCTCGTAATCTGCCAGCGCGACTTGTGGGTGGGAGCCGGGAGCCTTCGGGTCGGCCCGCTTGGAAGGATCGTCCTGGATGTATTTCAGGTCGTGCAGGCCCCAGTTGAAGTGAATGACGTCCCATTTCGAGTCGCCAAGCCATGCTTGGATGTTTTTGAGGCCGTTCGTGGTCGGGCCGCCGTTGGTGGGGATGCGGTGGACGTTCGCCTTGCCCTTCAAGAGTTCCCGAACATCCAGCGTGTAACCGATGGAGATGGAATCTCCGATGATCAGCACGCGTGGCAGGCCGGGCACGTCTTCGATCTTGGCGAGGGCTGGATTGGGCTTCCGCTCCTTCTTTACCGGGGCTTTCGGAGCCTGGGCGAGGGCGGCGGAGGTCAGGACGGCAAGACAGAGCAGGGGAATGAGCTTCATGGTAGTTCCCCAGAACGCGATGGAACCGCCTGATTATCGTCGGGATGAAAAAGATGATGGCAGGACGGTCTTCCACGCGTTTCATGCGCCTTCTCAAACCAACCTGTCACCTCATGCGCCCCCTGTTTGTCCTTTTCGCCCTCGTTTCAGCCTCCCTGGCCGCTGATCCCGTCCAGCTCTCGCTGGCTGATTTCACCAATCTGAATGGCGAGGCACCCAGCGGTGGCTGGCAGGCGGAGGGCGAAAGCGTCATCCACCTCGCCGGGAAGGGCGGCGGCAACCTCATCTCCAAAAACGAATACAAGAACTTCGTCCTCGAATGGGAGTGGAAGCTCAATCCGAAGGGCAACAACGGCATCAAATACTGGGTGACGAAGATCGGCGGCAAGGAGTGGCTCGGCATTGAATACCAGATGATCGACGACAGCGGGCACGCGGACGGCCTGCGTGGCGGCTCGCACACCACAGCGTCGATTTATGACATCAAGGAGCCGGTGGCAGGCAAGCTCGTGAAGCCTGCGGGCGAATGGAACACGAGCAAGATCGTCGTTCAGGACGGCAAGATCCAGCACTGGCTCAATGGTGCGCTGGCTGCCGA
>JBKCXA010000147.1:0-7151 GCA_046316935.1 Prosthecobacter sp. | reverse complement strand
CGCCTGCCCATCGCCGTGAATGCCGTGCAGAGCCAGCAAGCCGCAGTGTATGACATGTTCCCGACGATTTTGAACCTCATCGGCATCGCGACACCCGCGCCGCACGCCGTGGATGGCAAAAAGCTCGACACGCTGCTCACTGGCAAGCCAGACAGCGGCCGCGACGAGAAGTTCCTCATGCACTACCCGCATGCGCCGCATCGCACGAACTACTTCACCAGCTACCGCGACGGCGTGTGGAAGGTCATTTACCATTATTTCCCCACCGAGGCCGTCAGCGGCGGCAGCCACTACCAGCTCTTCAACCTCAAGGACGACCCGTTTGAGCAAAACGACCTCTCCAAGTCCCATCCGGCCGAGTTGAAGCAACTGATGCAAGGCCTCATCGCCGGCCTCGAAGCGCAAAACGCCGTCTATCCGGTCGAAAAAGACACACAGACGCCGGTGAAGCCGAAGATGCCGTGATTCATCCGGCGAAGTAAAAGCCCGTCACATGAAAAAACACCGGCGCGGCAAAGCTGAGTGAGTCGAACCGGTCCATGAAACCACCGTGTCCGGCGATGGCACCACCCCAGTCCTTCACGCCGCGGTCGCGTTTGATCGCGGACATCACGAGACCTCCAGCGAAGCCCATCAGCACGACCAGCGCGGCCATTCCCGCAGCTTGCAGTGGTGAAAACGGCGTGGCCCACCACAAAGCCGATCCGATGGCCACCGTTGTAGCACCACCGCCGAGAAAACCCTCCCAGGTTTTGCCCGGGCTCACTGTCGGCGCGATCTTTCTCCGACCGCAGAGCTTGCCCCAGACATATTGCATCACATCGCTCAGCTCGACGATGCCAACGAACCAGAAGAGCAGCAGGGCGTTGCGTCCCGGCATGCCATGCAGATCCAGCCAGAGGATCGCCGGCGCATGACTGATGCAATACACGCACACCATCAGGCCCCATTGAATCTTGGCCGTGCGCTCCAGAAAGCGTTCGCAATCACCCGCGATGGCCGAGCGCATCGGCACGAACAGGAACGCGTAAACCGGGATCAAGATCTGAAACATGCCATACCAGTCCGTGATCAGGAAATAGTAGTGCAGCGGCGTGATGATGAAGAACACCCAGAACAGCGTGCGATGATCCCCCGGCCGCGTCGGCGTGAGCGTGATGAACTCCCGCAAAGCCATGAACGAGCTGAAGCCGAACATGATCCCCGTTCCTATCGGCCCGATTACAAGCGCCGTGGCAAACACCGCCACCATCAGCCACCACGCTCGTGTGCGAGCGTTCAAATTGGCCACGGTGGCCTTGGCGGAGTCGGTCACGGCCTTCTTGGCCAGCACCCAGCCAATCAACGAGGCCACGATCAGCAGTCCCAGCGTGCCGCCGAGGAGCCAGAGGAGTGCGGGATCTGTCAGGATGTGCATGGTCGTGGGAAGAAGGAGGTAAGTGCTCAGTCCTCAGTGCTCAGTTTTTCACCAGAGCCAAACTAAGCACTGAGAACTGAGCACTCAAACGCTCGCCGTCATCTGGCACCTTCATCATAAAGCCTCGCTCACGACACACGCAGTCCGATTACCGCCTCCCGCGCCCGCGTGAGAAAGTCCGGCTTCGTCTCACCAGCTTCCAGACGGATCGGTGCGCCAAAAGTGACGCTGCCGAGCACGGGCACAGGGAGGATCTCGCCCTTCGGCAGGATGCGGTTGAGGTTCTCCATCCACACGGGCACCAACTCCACATCCGGCCGTTTCTTGGCCAGATGATACAAACCACCTTTGAAGGGCTGCGGCTCCGGGGTCGTCTGGCGACCGCCTTCGGGGAAGAGGATGAGCGAATGGCGGTCGCCAAGTGCGTTCACCATGTCATCGAGCGGATTGCACTCGGACGTGGGCTTCTTTCGCTCGATCAGCAGCGCGTTGAAGACATCACAAGCCAACTTCATGCGCAGGCGGCTGGCGCTCCAGTAGTCCTTCGCCGCCACCATGCGTGTCAGCATCCGCACCGGATGCGGCAATGAGGCCCACAGCACCGGCCCGTCGAGATTGCTCGTGTGATTGGCGAAATACACCCGCTGCTTCAATTCCGGCCCGCAGCCCTGCCAACGCGCCACCGAGCCCGAAAACAGGCGCAAGGCTCCAGCAACAAGGTGTTTGGTCATTGGGAGATGATGCGTGATGAAGACGAAGTTGTCACGGCGGTTTCAGTGATGCCTATGATCCAAAATCAGCGGTGCCGGGGTGAAATCTTCCCTCTGACTGTAACTCTCCCGCAGAATTCGTGCAGACAGGAATGCAATCGCATTTCCTCCTCCATGAAAACCACCTCCTTTCTCCGACACAGCCTCGCTGCTCTGACGTTCCTCGTTCCCGCTCTCGCCTTCGGCCAGGGCCAACTCACACCTCCGGGTGCCGCCTTTACCTATCCGAATGAGCGTGCGCTCACGCCCGGCGGCATGCCCACGCCTTCGATGAAGACGCTGATGCAGATCGACGCGGGCGAGCACATCCCGAGCCGTGATACGAGCAACGTGAACCTCAATGGCAGCCTCGGTTACTACAACCTCACGCAGCCGGGCCGCTACTACCTCACGGAGAATCTCGACAAGAACATCGTCATCGCCTCGGATAACGTCACGCTCGATCTCGGCGGTTTCGAGGTGCGCTACACGGGTGGCGGCATGGGGCCGGTGGCCATCTCTGCCACGGGCGGTTTGCTGGGAAACTTTGAACGCAGCAAGGTAATCAATGGCCGCGTTCGCGGAAACTGGTCACAAGGAATCGTGCTCAGCGATGACAGCGTGGTGAGCGGCGTGGATGTCTCCGAGGTGTCGGGTTATTGCATCAAGGTGGGCAAAAACGGCCAGGTGGCTGATTCGCGTGTGAAAGGGCCGTGGTCACAACAGAATCCTGGCATGCCCGGACCTCACAGCGGCATCTATGGCGATGACGCCACCGTCATTTCCCAATGCAGCGCCACGGGCATCGGCGGCATTGGCATCCAGGTGAATCAAAGCGGTCGCGTGGTGGACTGCACCGTGCAGGGCGTGGCAGGCTGCGGCATCGTGACGAATCATCATTGCAGCGTCGGCGGTTGCGCGGTGCGGATGTGCGGCAGCACCGGCTTCGATCTCGGCATGGGCAGCACGCTGCACAACAGCGCGGCCTCCGAATGTGGTGATAGCGGCGTGCATGTGCGCAACGGCTGCTCGCTCGCGAATGTGACGAGCCGCGACAATCAGGATCACGGCTTCCTCTCCGAGTCGTGGACCGTGATGAACCCGCAATACAACAAGAACGCGACGACCTTTGTGAACTGCGTGGCGCAGGGCAATGACGGCGATGGCTACCACGTCTCCCACGATTGCCTTTTCACCGATTGCACCGCCGATGACAACGGCGCCGTGGGCGTCGTCACCCAGGGCGCAGGCTTTTTCTTCAGCGACAAATGCCGCCTCTCGAACTGCGTGGCGTCCAACAACCAGCGCTCCGGCTTTTTCGGCAACAATGGCAATACCATCGACCAGTGCAGCGCCTCGGGAAACCTCCGCCACGGCATCGAGGTGGCCAGCGATCAAAACAACGTGATCCGCAACACGCTGCGCAGCAATACGATGGCTCCCATCCAACCTGCCCCCGGCACCAACGGCCTCGCCCCCGTGCAGACACCGAACACCGTCGGCGTGAATCCCTTCGCCAACCTCGGCCTGTGATCCTGCCGCGTCCCCACCACGCACCCGCTCACCGCCATGAATCCTTTTTCATCTCTCATCGTGCGCCGGCCGCCGCTGCCGCCACCTGCGAAAACGCCTCCTCTGCCTCCACCACCCATGCTGCTGCCACCTCCGGCGCTGCACGCGGTACTCGCGGCCGCTTTCCTCGCTACCACGGCCGTTATGCACGCTGCCGCCGCTCCTTACGGCTGGGGTTACAACAGCAGCGGGATGCTCGGTGACGGCAGCAACACCAACCGTCCCAGCGCCGTGGCCACCGATGTCTCCGGCGTGCTCTCTGGAAAGACGATCACCACGATCGTGTCATCCGCCACGGCCGCCCATACATTGGCGCTGACCTCCGATGGCAAGGTCTATGCCTGGGGGGAAAACACCGAAGGCCAGCTCGGTGACAACAGCACCACCTCGTATCCTTACCCCGTCGCCGTGGACATGACGGGAGCGCTTTTGGGCAAGACCGTCGTGGCTCTCGCCACCGGCTACCAGCACTCGCTCGCTCTCACCTCGGATGGCGGGCTCTATGCCTGGGGCAGCAACTTTGCCGGCGAACTCGGCACGGGCTCGACTTCCGACAGCCTCGTCCCCGTCGCCGTGGACACCAGTGGCGTGCTTTCCGGCAAAACCATCGTGCAGATCCAGGCCGGCTGGAGCACCAGCGCCGTGCTCGATTCTACCGGCCAGGTGTACACATGGGGAGCGGCGGGCACGCTGGGGAACGGCGCATCGTCAAACAGCCGCGTGCCTGTCGCCGTGGACATGAGCGGGGTGCTGCTGGGCAAGGTGGTCTCCAAACTCCGCGTCGGAGGCAGTCAGATGATCGTGCAAACCACCGATGGCATGCTCTTCAGCTGGGGCGTGAATAATCGCGGCCAGATCGGTGATGGCACCTCGGGCACCAATCGTCTGTCCCCCGTTGCCGTGGACGTGACGGGCGTGCTCGCGACGAAAACCATCACGGAAATCTCCGCCGGTTACCAGCACAGCCTCGTGCTCGCCTCCGACGGCACGGTGTATGCCTGGGGCGCGGATGACACCGAAGCCCTCGGCAACGCCACCACCACCGTGCAGGCGGATTCGCCTGTCGCTGTGGACATGACAGGCGTGCTCTCCGGCAAAACCGTGGCCGCCATTTCCGCGGGCACTTTCAGCAGCTACGCGCTCACCAGCGATGGCGATCTCTTCGCTTGGGGAACCAACACGACCGGGGCCGTGGGCGATGCAACGACCATCGACCGCGACACGCCCGTCGCCGTCGATGTCAGTGGCGTGCTGGCTGGGCAAGGCATCACCAACATCCAGGCGGGTTATTCAAGCTGCCTCGTGCTCGCCGAACCGGTCGTGAGCACCATCTCACCGGCGAACCGTTTCACCTACGCGGCAAATTTTGGCTGGCTAAACTGGCGCACGAATCCACTCGCCGTCGATGCGCCAGTGATCGAGACGACGATGCTGCATGGCAGAGTTTACAGCGCCAATGTCGGCTGGATCGACCTTGGCGATGGCACACCCTCCACCACGTCCGGCTATTCGCAGACGGGTGGTGACATCGGGGTGAACCACAACGGCGCGGGCGCTTTGAGCGGCTACGCGTATGGCGCGAACATCGGCTGGATCTACTTTGATCCCACCATCGCCGCGCCACCTCGTGTGGACCTCACCTCCGGTGCTTTCAGTGGCTACGCCTACTCGGCGAACTGTGGCTGGATCAACCTCGCGGGCGTCAAAACACGCCTGCATCCCGGTGCGGACCTCGACGTGCTCGCTGGTGGCGGCACCGGCGATGGCATCGCCGACTCGTGGGAGCTCGAACGGGCCGCCGCAGCCGGTTTTGGCTCGAATCTCAGTCTGCTCGGCGTCAGCGCGAACAGCGACTTCGATGGCGATGGCATTAGCGACCGCGATGAATACCTCGCGGACACGAATCCCTTCAGCCCCGGCAGCCGCTTCTCCGTCACCGATTTCCAATTCGATCCGCTCACCGGAAACATCGACCTCGACTGGACCGGCAGCGCCCGCCGCAGCTTCACCATCTGGTGCAGCAGCGATTTGCAGACTTGGACGCAAGTCGGCAGCACGCAGACAGGTGGCAGCGCCGCCCTCTCCCTCGGCGGGCCATCCTCCAGCCATCTCTTCTTCCGGGTCAAAGCGGATGTGCCGCTGTCTCTTAACCCAGGTGGCGGCGGTCCGGGAATTTGAGAGGCAAAAACGCGCGCCAGGGCTAGCCTGCGGCTTCATGGAAATCGACCTGCCTGCCCCACCCTATTATCACGGAGGCCCGGTTGGCCGTGCTCGATTCAAGGTGCAGCCGGAGGACTTCATTGTGGAGGAGTTGCTCGGCTTTGAGCCTTCCGGCTTGGGCGAGCACTGCCTCGTGTGGGTGGAAAAGCGGGATCTGGACAGCAACGCGGCCGGTGCACGGCTCGCCGATGCGCTTGGGCTGCGGCGCCGGCTCGTGAGTCACTGCGGATTGAAGGACCGCCATGCCGTGACGCGACAGTGGTTCAGCCTACACATGCCCGGCCAGCCTTCGCCGGAACCCGCCGCGCTCGCATCCGAAGGCCTGCGTGTGCTGCGCATCACACGAAACAGCCGCAAGCTCCGCCGCGGCATCCATTTCGGCAATCGCTTCACCATCCGGCTGCGTGACCCCGGCTTCGATCTCGCCTCAGCACAGCAGCGATGGCAAAAAATCGCCGACAAAGGCGTGCCGAACTACTTCGGTGAGCAACGATTCGGCCATGAAGGCCGCAATGTCGAAAAAGCGCTCGCCATGTTCCGCGGCGAGTTCACGCCGGGGGATCGGCTGCTGCGCGGCCTGCTGCTTTCCAGTGTGCGCAGCCATCTTTTCAATGCGGTGGTCGCTGAACGCATGCGACGCGGTATCTGGGATCAAGCATTGCCCGGCGAAGTGTATGGCTTTCCCGACAACGGCACGATTCTCCTCATCCACAACCAGCGCGGTGATGAACCTCAACGCTTCGCCGAGGGTAAAGTCGAGCTCACCGCGCCGCTCTGGGGCTGTGGCGAGCTACACAGCGCGGATGACGTGCGTGCGCTGGAGCAGGAGGTGGCCTCGCGTTTTCCCGAGCACACCGCCGGCCTCGAAGACGCCGGCTTGCGCCAGGAGCGTCGTGTGATGCGGCTGCGCCCGATCAATCCAGCTCTCATCGCCCTGCCAGACGGCGATTTGCAGCTCAGCTTCGATCTGCCACGCGGTGCCTACGCCACCACCGTGCTTCGCGAGATGGCGGAGCTGGTGGAACCTTGAACGACGCCCCCTTTGCCCGTGAGCATTGCCAGAGCAGCCAACCCGGCTAGACTGGACGCCGCATGAGCGAAAAGACCATTTTCCAAAAAATCATCGACCGCGAGATCCCCGCGCCCCTCGTGTATGAGGACGACCTCGTCGCCGCTTTCAATGACATCAATCC
>JBKCXA010000146.1:0-2844 GCA_046316935.1 Prosthecobacter sp. | reverse complement strand
CACCTTCGAGCCGCCCTGCACAGCGCTCATGTAAACGAGCACATCGCTGTGCTCCGCGAGATCGAAGACGAGGCCGACGGATTTCCATTTTTGTCCGCCACGAATGGTGAAGCTCATCTTCGCATCGAAATCGGCCGGAGGCGGCGTGGTGAGCTTCATGAGGCGACGCGTCATGCCGGTCTCGGATTGGCGCAGCGAGCCGTTTTCATGTTTCCAAGTGCCGGAGACGGCCTTCCACACATCAGGGCGAGGTTTGGTAAAATCATCGCGGAGGATGGTTTTGGGCGTCGTGATGGCTGAAGCGGCCTTGGGCTTGCTGGGAAGCTGTTTTGCCAGCGCGGCGATTTCTGCTTCGGCAGCCGCGAGGTGGTCTTTGAGCACGAAGGGCTGCAAAAACGGCTTCGCGATGGTTTGGGGCAGCGTGATGCTTTTCGGTGCGAAGGAGGCAAATTCGAGCACGCCGGGGATGCCGGGCGTCATGAGCTTGGATTTGTCCTCGTTCTTCTCATCGCCACGCACGTGGCGGTAGGTGGCGCGGTCGAGGTGGAGGTCGAAGACGCGTGGCAGGCCGTTCTTTTCGAAATCGGTGATGCCGGGCAGCGGATCGAGGCGCACGTGAAGCGGCTCGAAGACGGCGCGGAGGCGGTAGTAGTCGGCCTGGTCGATGGGGTCGTATTTGTGATCGTGGCACTTCACGCACTGCATCGTGAGGCCGAGGAAGGCGCGGCTGGTGTGCTCGATGGTCTCGTCGAGCCAGGTGGTGCGGTTGAAGAGGTAGTAGCTGCGGGCGAGGAAACCGGTGGCACGCAGTGTGGAGCGATCCTCGGGCGCGAGTTCATCGGCGGCGAGCTGCTCAATGATCATGCGGTCGTAGCCTTTGTCCCCATTGAGGCTCTCGATGATCCAGTCACGCCAGTGCCAGATGTGCTTTTGGCTATGACGAAGCTGGGCACCGAGGCCATACCAATCGCAGTAGCGCCAGATGTCCATGAAGTGGCGTGCCCAGCGCTCGCCGAATTGGGGTGAGGCCAAAAGACGATCAATGAGCTGCGCGTCTGACAGGTCTGACATGTCGGACGAGTCCGACGGAGGAAGGCCTGTGAGGTCGAAATAGACGCGGCGGAGCCACACCTCATGTGACGCGGCGGGTTGGGGTTTGAGCTGTTTCGAGGCGAGGTGCGCGGCGTGGATGGCGTCGATGCTCTGGCGGGAGCTTTTTGGAACCTGATAGGCCCAGTGGGCCCGCGGATCGGCCTCGGGTTGTTCCTCGGTGAGGCCGGGCGCTCCGGCGGCGAGCCATTCACGCACTTTGCTCACTTGCTCGGCATTGAACATCGCGCCCTCACCTTCGGGAGGCATGCGATCGGCTTTGTCGGTGGTGGTGAGGCGGTCGAGCAGGTGCTTCGTGGCATCGCCGTTGTCGCCGCCGGTTTTCAGCAGCGCGACGGTGTCGAGACGGAGGCCGGCTTTTTGTTTCAAAGCACCATGGCAGGCATAGCAGCGCTCTTTGAGCAGCGGCTTGATGTCCTTCGCATAGTCCACCGCCATCGCGGAGGACGCGAGGGCGGCAAAGGCGAGTGTGGTGATGCGAAGTGGCACGAGAGCCATACGGCCTCCGTGAGCCGCTTTTACTTCTTCAACGTGAACTGCGCCGGGATGGTGATCACATCGGCGACGACGCACCAGATGACGATGAAGAGCAGCAGCATGCCGATGGCGAGGAGGTGGAGGTTCTTTATCGCGACGATGGTGGGATGCGGCGGCAGTTGGGCATGCAGTTTGCGCAGCAGCATGAACCACACGCCCCAGGCCAGCGGCAGCAGGATGGCGAGCACGATGGCGGCCTCCTTTTTCTCGGCATCCTCGGCGTGGTGGATGGAGATGATGCTGTCATTCGAGAGCAGCCAGCCAGCGATGATGGTGATGGCGGCGATGCCGTAGTGAATGGTGTCGTGCAGCTTGGTGCGGAACCATTCGTCGGTCTTGGTGAGGTCGTCGTTCGGGGAGCTCATGCGGCGGGTTTTGTAGCTTGAGCCAAGCCAGGGCAGCAAGAAGAAACCCGCGCCGCCGGCAAGGACGGACACGGGTTTGGCAGAAAAGGGATGCGAGAGCTTACTCGGCCTTCTTTTTGGCCGCAGCCTTGCCTTTGCCCTTGGCGGCTCCTTTGCCAGCAGCGGCAGCGGGGGCGACTTTTTCGCCGGGCTTTGGCAGCGTGGCCTGGATGGACTCCCAGCCGGGATTCAGCGTGGCCTCGCGTAGGGCAAAGTTGCGAAAGCAGACGCTCTGACCGCCGACGGTGAAGCCGGGAGAGGCTTTTTCGGTCTTGAAGAGGTCGCTGGCACCCCAGGCGGCGAGGTCATCGACCTGGCCGTACATTTTGTCGCCGACCATGTCGAGGCGGACCTTGTGCCAGGTGCCGGGCTGGAGGTCGGCGGGGAAGCGGGCAAAGACGACAGCCTTGTCCGGACCTTCGTGGTCGTTGTCATCGCGCTGGATAGTGACGGACTTCGGCGTGATGTTGATGCGGGCCATGTGGTCCTTCACCGCGTTGATGGACAGGCTGGTGGAGCGTGCGCCGTCGAACTTGAATTCATACTCGATGGTGAAGTCCTGCATCTTGTTTGGGATGCGCAGGACGGCGCCGTGCTTGTCCTCGACGAGTTCGCTGCCGCGCATGGTGCCGTCAGCGGCCTCCCACTTGCCCTTGGCGGCCTTCCACGGGGCTCCGGGAGCACCGTCGAGCTTGGCTTCGAGGATGACTTTGCCCGGAACGGCAAGGAGGGGCTTCGGATCTTCCGCGCGTGCGGTGACGGCGGCGAGGCTGAGAAGGAGAAGAGCGGTCGT
>JBKCXA010000145.1:0-12365 GCA_046316935.1 Prosthecobacter sp. | reverse complement strand
CGAGAGCCATCACCACCGAGCTTTTCATCGAGGGCTTCGAGACGATGGATCAGGTCGGCGAGGTGTTTGCGAGGGTACATGCCGCCGGCGGCTTCGCAGAAGTGGGTGCGGCAGCCAAAAGGACGATGTGCATAGACGGTGCAGCGGCCATCTCGGCCCAGCAGCGGACAGGCGCCGTCTGGGTGCGGCTTAAGCTGGGTGCGACCGCTGGCGCGGATGCCTTTCGCCAGATACAAAGCCTCCCCGAGGGTGAGGAGCGGCGTCTTGCCGGTCAGTCGGAAGTGGCAGCAGCCGCTGCGGAGCTGGCAATCGCGGGGCAGGGGACGGCGCTCGATTTCGGCGTAGATGGCCTCGATCTCCGCGGCAAACGGGGCGGATTCAGGACGGGCATTGGGTCGGCGGGGCATGACGAAGGTCTGAATGAGCCGAAGATGGCCTGAAGCGCATCATTTTTGCGGTCTGAACAATTGAAGTTTGAGAAATTTCCGTTTCGCCGCCATCTTTCCGGCTTCGCGGCATGCCCGGCGAACCTCGCCAGCACCGCTTCCACCCACGCCACCACCTTCCGTCACCTTTGCATGAGCCTGCCTGAAATCGCCGGACATGAACTCCAGGATCTCGTGGGGAGCGGGCGTTGTGGAGCGGTTTACCGAGCCGCCGCTTCGAATGGGAAGGCATGCGCCGTGAAAGTCTTCAGCTCGATGGCGATCAACCGGAAGGCGCTCTCCACCGCGATTCGTGCCGTGCAGCAGATGCCGCATCACCGCGGGGTGCTGCCGGTGGACAGCTTCAGCTTTGAAAAGAGTCCGTACTACTGCGTCATGCCGCTCGTCGGCGTGATGACGAAGGACAGCGCCGGCCGCCGCCTGTGGCAGACGCCCACGCTGGAGTCGCTGTGTGGTGGCCTCGGGCTGGATCAGGCGTGGCGGCACATCTACGAGATCGCCGATGCCCTGGCCTGGCTACACAAGCACGGCCTGCCGCACGGCAATCTGCGTCCCTGCAATGTGCTGCTGGAGGATGACGCGGAGTCCTCGATCCGCCTCGCCGATGTGGCGCAGGGCTGGGTGGGCGGCATTCATCACCTGGAGCTCACGGATCATTATGTGCATCTGTGCCCGGACCAGATCGAGAATCCTGATGGCGTGTTCGCAGGCTACGGCGCGTCGTGGGATGTGTATGCGTTTGGGGTCATCGCCTATCGCTTGCTCACGGGCACGCTGCCGCGGGCGGCGGCTGAGTGGCAGGAGCAGCTCGCCATTGCCCAGCAGCAGGCGGCCAGCGGTCATGCCTACTCGATCAATGGCGCGGCTCTGCTCGCCGCCGTCAGGGCGCAACCCAAGGTCGTCTGGCCGCGCCCGGCACAGTCCAAGTGGGAGGAGCGCCGCCGAAACATCATCGAGCGTGCCCTCGACCTGAACGCCTCCGCCCGCTGGAGTGATGTGCGGGAGATCGTGCGCGAGTTTGAGGTGCTGGAAAGCGATTACCTCCTCGAAGAGTCCCGGGAGCAGACCGTGCAGGAGCGGGTGAAGCAGGCGAAAAAGCTGCTGCTGCTGCAATCGACAGCCGTGGTGCTGCTCACCGTGCTTTTGTTGGCGACGATCTACGGCTTTGTCACCCTGCGCCGCGCTCAAAAAGCCGAGCTGACGATTCAAAACATCAACGACGTGCACAAGGTGGAGATCGACGCCCGAGAGGGCCGCATCGCCACGCTCACCAGCGAGCGAGACATCTCCCGCCAGGCCAAGGCCACCGCCGATGCGAACCTGCAAAACTCGCAAAACGCGGTCGATCAGTTCCTCACGCAGCTCCTGCAAACACCCACCGGCAATGCGGTGGAGGCCGATTTCTCCCGCGAGCGCCTGCAGGACGCCCTTACCTTCTGCACGCAGGGCCTGTCGGCGTTGGAGGCGGACCCTGCGCTCGGTGTCGAGCGCCTCCGTGCCTATGGAAACATCGGCCAGATCCATCTGCGCCTGCGGGACACCGCCAAGGCCGTCACCTACCTCACGAAAGCCCGCGAGCAGGCCGCCGAGCTCATCAAGAATGGCAAGGAAAGCGCCCAGGGACCGCTGCATCAGCAGTGGTTCGGACGCTACAGCCTGCTGCTCTCCGACATCCGTGCCCGTGAGGGACGCCACAGCGAATCGCTCGCTCTGCTGCGTGATGCGGTGACGAACCTCGAAAGCGGTCTCGCAGCCGATCCGAAGAACCGCCTCGCCCGCAACGAATGCGCCCGCGCCTCGCTGGAGTTCGGCCTGCGCAGCCTGCGCAATGGCGATGTGGCCGAGGCCGAGACCGCCTTTGCCCGCATCCCCGTCGTGCTCGATCCGAAGCTCGTCGGTGCTGATCTCGGCAACGACGAAAAATTCATCATCGCCCGGGCGAAGTTCGCCAAAGGCATCAGCCAGCGGGATGCCGGCAAGGCCGAGGAGGCGCTCAACACCCTCATCGACAGCGTGAAGGACATGGGCGAGCTTGTTCTCGGCAGCAGTCCCCGCAATCAAGATCAGGCCCTGCTGCTCGCCGAGGCCTACACCGAGCTCGCCGATCTCATCGCGAAGAACTTCAGCGGAGCCGATGCCAAGGAAGCGCACAACCAGGCCGTGCCCATCCTTCTCGAACTCAACCGGCTGCTGCCCGACTGGGCCGAGGTGAAATACCTCCTCGCCCGCAACTACGGCGCCCTCGCCGCGCTCTCCCGCGATGCCGGCCAGCCCAGCGAGGCCAGCAAGAAGAAGCAGGACGCCATCCTGCTCGTGAACGAGATCCTCGCCGACGACAAGACGAACGCCCGCTACCAATTCCTGCTCGCCAAGCTGCGCGGCGAATATGCTGAGATCGTCGCAGATCTCGGCAAGGCCTCCTCCGCGCTGCCGATTGCCAAGCAGGCGGTCGAACTGCTGCAAACTCTCATCGCGGGCCAGACCGACACCAAGCTCACGCCCGAGCGGAAGATGTGGGAGAGCCAGCTCGCGCAGCTTTACGGCATCCTCGGCCATAGCAGCGAGGCCGCCGGACAGAAGCCCGCCGCTCGTGAGGCCTTCCAGAGCGCCATCACCATCTGGGAAAAGCTCGCCGGCGCCTCCGCCAATGATGAAGTGGTGCAAACCTCGCTCACCTGGAGCAAGGACCGCCTCGCCCGCCTGAAATGAGCCTCGCGGAAAAACAGCGCCAGCTCATCGAGGATCTCAACTTGATCCCGGACGTGCAGGAGCGGCTCTCCGCTCTCACCACCTATGCCGCCCGCATGCGCCTCGATGCCGCGCAGCAGGTGGATGCCAACCTCGTCCCCGGCTGCGTCTCCCGTGTCTGGCTTCACGGCCGGCTTTGCGATGGACTCACCCGCTTCGATTGCGAGGCCGATTCACCCATGGTCAAGGCGCTCGCCGCCGTGCTGTGCGATCTTTACAGCGAGGCCACGCCCGCCGAGGTCGTCGAAGTCGAGCCGGAACTCTGGCAGCAATGCCAGTTCATGAAAATGCTCACTCCCACCCGCCTGAACGGCCTCGCGAATGTGCGCCGGCTCATTCGAGAACAAGCAGCGGCCTGGCTGTCGCCGTCGGAGGCATGAGCCTCACGGGCTCACTTCTTCTTTTTCTTCGCCATGCGCTGCACGAGCGGCCAGTCCGGATGGTCGGTGCGGGAGGATTTCATGAGCGCCTCGGCTTTGGCGACGAGATCGGGCTTTTGCTTCGCGAGGTCGTTCTGCTCAGCGGCGTCGTTTTCGAGGTTGTAGAGCTCGATGGGCTTCTGCGGACCATTGCGGACGGCTTTCCAGTTTCCGAAGCGCACCGCTTGCAGCGAGGTTCCCTCATGGAGCTCCCAGTAAAAGTGATCGCGTGACGGCGCGTGGCCGCCTTGCAGGTAGTTCACGAGCGAAAGACCGTCGGTGTGGCATTCCGTGGGAATTTTCGCGCCGGCGAGCTCGGCAGCGGTGGGCAGGAAATCCCAAAAAGCCCATGGTTCATCGCTCACACGCCCCGCTGGCACTTTGCCGGGCCACCAGGCGAGAGCGGCCTGGCGAAGCGCTCCTTCATAAAGACCGCGTTTGTAGCCGCGGAGGCCGTTGGAGGCTTGATTGAAGAGACTGCCGACTTCCGACTTCGGATCAAAAGACGAGCCGTTGTCGCCCGCGATCATCACGAGGGTGTTTTGATCGATTTTCAGCTCGCGCAGCAAGTCGAGCAAACGGCCCACATCACTGTCGAGTCGCGTCACCTGCGCCGCGTAGGCCTTCTGCGTGGGCGTCCAGTCCTTGTCGGCATAGCTGCCGAGCTTGTCGATTTCGTGGCGACCATGCGGGAGTGTGATGGCGTAGTAGAGAAAGAAGGGCGCGGCGTGATGATCACGCACCCACCTCAAGGCTTCGCCGGAGATCAGCTCCTGCGCATAGGTCTTGCCGATCCCTTTGCCGTCGTTGCCGGGCAGGTCGAAGCGTTTGTCGTCGTTGTAAAGATAGGCCGGGAAGTAGCTGTGGGCGTGGCGCTGGCAGTTGTAGCCGTAGAAGTGGTCAAAGCCGAGCTTCAGCGGGCTGCCCGTGGTGTCGAACATGCCCATGCCCCACTTGCCGCAGGCCGCGGTGGCATAGCCCGCGTCCTTCAAAATCTGCGCCACGGTGATCGTGCCTGCCGGCAGCGGCTTCTGGCCTTCCGGCTGCACTTCGCGATTCGCACGGATGGGGCAATGACCGGTATGCAGACCCGTCATGAGCACCGAACGAGAAGGGGCGCACACGGTGGTGCCGGAATAGCCCTGCATGTAGCGCGTGCCTTCCTTCGCCATGCGGTCGAGGTTCGGCGTCTGGATGATCTTCTGGCCGTAGCAGCCGAGATCGCCCTGGGCGAGGTCGTCGCAGAGGATGAAGACGATGTTGGGCTTCGCGAAAGCGGAGGCAGCGGCGAACAGCGAGAGAGCAAGGATGCGGATCATGAGCGGGAACTTAACGAAGCCCCGCGCATGAT
The DNA here is from genome assembly GCA_046316935.1 of Prosthecobacter sp. GTDB lineage: Bacteria > Verrucomicrobiota > Verrucomicrobiia > Verrucomicrobiales > Verrucomicrobiaceae > Prosthecobacter. Next base: position 7,401 of record JBKCXA010000145.1, on the reverse strand, counting down.
CTGACACTCATTGCACACCCTTCATCAACCGGCTCAGCGGTCGCGAAAGGACCAGCAGCACCACGCCGGTGGCTCCCGCGAGATAGACGACCTGCATGAAGATGTGCGGCATCTGCGCGGCGGCATCGCCGCTGACTTCGCCCGCCAGCAGACCGGCAAGAATGTTGCCCAACGAACTGCCGAGGAACCAGATGCCCATCGTTTGACCCGCCAACCTTTCCGGGGCCAGCTTGGACACGGCGCTGAGGCCGATGGGACTGAGAAAGAGCTCACCCAGTGTGTGCAGCAGGTAGATTCCAATTAGCCAGGTGGGCAGCACCGGCCCGGTGGCGAGGGCTCGTTGAGCAGCGAAGGCAGCGACGACAAAGCCCAGCGCCAGCGCGAAGAGCCCCCACGAGAATTTCGTGATCATCGCTGGCTCGGCCTTGCGTCGGGCGAGCCAGTTCCAAAGCATCGCGACGACTGGAGCGAGGCCGATGACCATCAACGAGTTTAGTGATTGAAACTGTCCCGCCGGAATCGTGCCGAGCGAGCCCACGGTGCGGATTGTGTAGCGCTCTGCGAAGAGGCTGAACGACGAGCCCGCCTGCTCAAAGCCGGCGAAAAACAGCGCCGAGGCACCAAACAGCACGACGATGAGCACCATGCGCTTCATTTCCTCCGGCGTGAGGCCGGCGAAAAGGAAGGCCCAGGCAAAAAAGATCGCCGCGATGCCCCCGATGATCCAGGCGGTCGTCTCTGCCAGCGCGACGGGATCGATGACGATGACACCGCTGACGCATAGAGTCACCAGCACCGCGATGGCGGCGATTCCCAAGATGAGCAGGACCTTGTCACGCCGCATGTGCGCTGCCGGATGCTCTGGCAGCACGCCGATGTCCGCGATGCGCTTTTTCGTGAGCTGAAACTGCACGAGGCCCAAAATCATGCCCACCGCCGCGGCGGAGAAGCCCCAGCGCCAGCCATATTTCTGCGCCAGCCACGGGCACAAGATCATGCCGATGAAGGCGCCGATGTTGATGCCCATGTAAAAGAGCGTGTAGCCCGCGTCACGTCGTGCGCCGCCTTCTGGATAAAGCTGCGCCACCATGCTGCTCATGTTCGATTTCAACAGTCCAGAGCCAATCGCGACGATCACCAGGCCCACATAAAACGCCTCCGGCTTTTCGATGCCGAGTGTGATGTGTCCGAGAGCGATCACCACGCCGCCCCGCCAAACCGCCCGCTTCATGCCGAGCAGTCGATCCCCCACCCAGCCACCCGGCAGTGCCATCACATAGACGAGGGCCGTGTAGAGTCCGTAAATGGCCGTGGCCTGCTCATCGGAAAGTTTGGCTCCCTGCACCTGATCCACCATGAACAGCACCAGCAGCGCACGCATGCCGTAGTAGCTCATGCGCTCCCACATCTCGGTGAAAAACAGCGTCATCAATCCAGGCGGATGTTTCACAGGAGCGGCGGTGTTCATGGGCAGGCGGGGAGATTTTCAGAAATGGCCAAAACGGTTCTGTCATGCCAACGAGCAAACGCCAAGCCATTATTGACCGGCTCACCGGCTGCGCAGGCAAAAGCCCGCCAGGATTGAGATGCCCGCCGAGACTACACCCAGGACGCCAGCACATCGTGCGGTCGTTTCGTGAGCGGAGTATTTTTCATATTCCGCCGCCGTGCGTGCCGCCCCGGTCTTGTCCACATAGGCATCGTCACGCTTCATGATAGGTCCATTCGAGAAAAAAGGCACCATGACGAGCACCATGACGGCCGCAGCGAGGATGAAGGTGACAAGCGAGCCGATTTGCACGCGAATCAGGAGACGGGTGAGGCTGGATTGGGTCATAAGGCCGGGTTGGAAAGGTCCTCGGCAGTGTTGGCATTGTGGAAGTAGCCGACGATCTCCGCGGTGAGTTCGCGAACTCGGGGGTGGCAGGCTTCGATGACATGTTGAAGGGCCAGGCGGCGTTCGGCGAGGGCGTTTTTCATGTTTTGCAGCATCGCAGGCTCGTAAACAGCGCAGAGCGCCTCAAAGCCATGCGGGCCGCGGAAGAAGCCGCCGGGAAGAATGTGCTCGCGGAGGCACTCGACCGTCATCCACGGCATATCGACGGCTAGGACGAGGAGCGGCATTCTCACCAGTTCCAGACATCGCGTGATGGCGCCGAGAGGGCCGTCATTGCTGTCAATCGGGTCAAAGACCCTCTCCGCATCACTCACGATGTTTTGCTCCTCACGACACGAGACCAAAAGACGCTGTGGTGAGAGTTGTTGGAGCTTTTCGAGCTGCACTTGCCAGAGCGGGCGGCCGTGCCAGTCGAGGAAAGCCTTGTCGCGGCCCATCCGGGTGGATTTGCCACCACACAGCAAAACAGCGGCGAAGCTCATGACACGCGGAGGATGCCGTCGCTGAGGATTTTGGCTCGGAGACCGCCGCGGCCTTTCAGCGCCTCCTCCGCGCCTTCGGCGAAGGCCTGGTTCATCCAGTAGCACGGCGTGCTCTCTTGAGTGCCGAGGAAGCGCACGCCCTGCACCTCGAACTCGACGCCGATGAGCGTGTTGAGGTCCACGCCGCGTGTGATGATGTTGCGACGGAAAACGGAGGGCGGCAGGTGCGTGACGGCAAACTTTTCGCAGAGACGCTCATACTGCTCCTCCTCGAAAAAGGTCACCTGGCCCTTGTAGTCCTCTTTCCAGCCAAAGAAACGGTCGCCGCGCAGGCCTTTGCCCGCCACGCACTCGACTTCCGGCACTTCGATGATCGGCGCGGTGCCCGCGGGCTGACCGTGGTGGCCGTAGAAGTTGTGCTCGGGGGAGATGTAGATGTGGCGGAGGCGCATGTTAGCGGCATTCATTGTGCCGCGTTTTCATCCAGCAAACCCTTTCTCTAGCATGCCCGACCTCCAACCCGTCCGCATCGGCCTCATCGGCGCCGGTGGCATCGTCAAATCGCGTCACATGCCGGGTCTGCGGGCCATTCCGGGCGTGAGCATCACGAAGGTGTGCAATCGCAGCGTGGCGAGCGCGGAGGCGTTTTGCCGCGAGTTTGCTCCCGAGGCGCAAGTGGTGGCCGATTGGGGTGATGTATGCGCGGCGGAGGATGTGGATGTCGTGTGGATCGGGGCGCATCCGTATCTGCATGCCGACGCGACGAATCTGGCGCTGGCGAATGGCAAGCATGTCTTCACGCAGGCCCGCATGGCATCGAGTCTGGCCGAAGCGCAGCTCATGTGGGAGGCCTCGATGCGCTTTCCGGAGCTGGTGACGGCGATTTGTCCTGCGCCGCATGGTTTAAAGGGCGGTGAGGTGGTGAAGAAACTGCTCGCCGAGGGCGCAATCGGCACGCCGTATCAGGCAATGCTGCACAGCTTCAGCGATTCATGGCTCGATCCGCAGTCGCCAGCGCACTGGCGGCAACAATCGGAGCTCAGCGGCATCCAAATCCTCACGCTGGGCATTTACATCGAGGTGCTGCAGCGCTGGCTGGGCCACATCGTGGAGGTCGAGGCACGCGGGAACGTGGTCATCCCGCAGCGCGGCGAGGTCGAGGTGGAGATTCCTGACTTTGTGAACGTGCTGGCGAAGTTTCGCAGCGGCCTGGAGGCCACGCTGCTCTTCAGCGGCGTGGCGGCGCATGCGCCCAGTGACAAGCTGTGGATCTTCGGTTCCGAGGGCACGCTGAGTTATGATTTCGTGAGCGATGAACTCTGCCTCGGCAAACGCGGTGGCAAGCTGGAGCCGCTCGAGATTCCCACGGAGCTGCAGCGCGGCTGGACGGTGGAGCGTGACTTCATCGCCGCCGTGCGTGATCCGCAGGCGCCACGGCCTTCGCCGAGTTTCCTCGAAGGCATTTGCTACATGCGCGTCGTGGACGGCGTGTGGCAGGCGATGAATGCGGAAGGTGCGGTGCGCGTGGCGTAGCTCACGCGGCCTTTTTGGAGCCGACGGCCAGCACGCTGTTCACGAGCTGGATGAGCGCCTCGCGTTGGTAGGGCTTCGGCAAAGCGGCGGCGAAGCCGTAGGCGGCGCTGTCTTTCATCACCGGATCGTCGCGATAGCCGGAGGAGACGATGGCGAGTATCTGCGGATCGACGCGGCGCAGGTGCATCATCGTTTCACGACCGCACATGCCATCGGGGATGGTCAGGTCGAGGATCACGAGATCATAAGGCTGGCCTTTTTGCATCGCTTCTTGGTAAAGGCGGAGCGTCTCCTTACCATCGCCGGTCTCGTGAACCTCGTATTTGGCCCATTCGAGCGTGCGGCGGAGGAGATCGCGCACGAGGAGGTCGTCCTCGAGCAGCAGGATGCGCTGGGTGCCCGGCCTGGGCGTGGCAGCAGGTGCCGCGGGCTGCAGTGGCTGGCTGGGCGGCTGCACCAGGATGGCCTCGAGGGCGCGGCGCATGTCCGTGATGCTTTGATAGCGCTGGGCGCGGTCTTGCAGCATCGCCTTGGTCAAAATGCCGTCGATGCGCGAATCGAGGCCGGGGCGGAGCTGCGAGGGCGGCAGCCAGGAACCGCGGGGCAGGGCACCGGTGAGCATTTGATACGCCATGACGCCGACGGCGTAGATGTCCGCGCGGTGGTCCACCTCGCGGTGCATGTCGTATTGCTCCGGGGAGGCATACTCGGGCGTGCCCATGACCATGTGCGTCTCGGTGACCATGGTGGGCGCTTTGACGAAATTCTTCGCGAGGCCGAAATCGGTCACTTTGACCTCGCCCTGACGGGTGAGCATGATGTTCGCGGGCTTGATGTCGCGATGCACGATGCCTTTTGAGTGGGCGTATTCGAGGGCCTGGCAGATCTGCGGGATGAGTTGAAGGGCCAGATCGGTGGTCATGCGGCCCTGGCGCATGATCTCGCCCATGTCCATGCCATCGACGAACTCCATGACGAAGTAGAGGAACTCGCTGCCGAGATGCCCGTAGTCGTAGATGGCGACGATGTTCGGGTGGCTGAGCTGGGCCATCGCCTTCGCCTCGCGGCGAAAACGGTCCTCAAAGGCATAATCATAGCCATCGCTCACTCGCAGCACTTTGATGGCGACAGGCCTGCCGAGGCTCAGTTGAGTGCCGCGAAAGACCGTGCCCATGCCACCCATGCCCACGCGTGCCTGCACGGAGTAGCGCCCCAGCGGCATCATGCGCGTGATGTCCTCCACCGAGGGCGGCGAAGGGCGGTTCAGGACCGGGGGAGCGGCGGCGGGAGTCATGAGCTGGCTGTTTCTGGCTGAGAAGCCGTACTCTGACACAGTCGGTGGCCTCCCGCCAAGGGTGAAATCAGATCACCGCCTTGAAATAGCCGAGATAAGCCAGCGCCGCGCCGACGAGGATGGCGAGTTTCACCACCGAAGGGCCGGAGAGGATCTTTTTCTTCGCCAGCACGGGAAGGAAACCGAGCACGAGCCACAAGGCGATCTTGATCCAGACCCACAGCGGCATCGAACCCATGATGCCCATTTTCGCCAGCATGCCGAAACCGGACACGAGGCTGATCAGCAAACCGATGCCATGCCACATCATCGCGGCCTTGGCACGCTCCGCGGAGAGCAATCCGCCGTAACCGACGAAGACGAGAATGAGGCCGATGAGATGGAGGTAATGGTAAAACTGGAGGGAGAACATGGTCGCGGATGATGCCGCCAAGCGCTTCCTTCACAAGCGACAAGGAGATCATTTTACATCCCTGCCGCCTTCACCCACGGCTCAAACTCCGGCGGGATGACCGCCTCGAAGCTCATCGGTTGGTCGTGGATGGGATGCTGAAAGGCGAGTTTCCAGGCATGAAGCATCAGACGCGGCGTGGGCACCTTTTGCCGCGAGGGATGGCCGTAAATCGGATCGCCGAGGATGGGGAAGCCGAGCGCTTCCTTCATGTGGACGCGGATCTGATGCGTGCGGCCGGTGAGCAGCCGGTTTTGAATGAGAGCACAGCCTTGATGCTCGCCGAGCTTCGTCCATTCGGTGACGGCCTCCTTGCCGGCACCATCGTAGAGGATGGCCATGCGTTTGCGGTCCACGGGATGCCTGCCGATCATGTTTTGCACACGACCGCTGCTTTCCTTGGGCACGCCGTTGATGACGGCGAGGTAGATTTTCGTGAGCCGCCGCTCCGAAAAGGCCTCGGTCAGGCGGCGATGCGAGATGTCGTGCTTGGCGACGACCATGCAGCCGCTGGTGTCCTTATCGAGACGATGCACGATGCCGGGGCGCATTTCACCGCCGATGCCGCTGAGGTCGTCAATGTGATGCAGCAGGGCATTCACGAGTGTGCCATCGGGATTGCCTTCGGCGGGATGCACGACAAGGCCGGGTGGTTTGTCGATAACGACGATGTCGCTGTCCTCAAAGAGGATCGTGATGGGGATGTCCTGCGCTTTGACCTCGACCGGCACGACCTCCGGGATGGTCACGTGGATGGCATCGCCGTGCTTCAGAATGGCTCTGGCTTTCACTGTTCGCCCGTTCAGCGTGATGTGGCCTTCTTTGATCAGGTCCTGGACACGGGTGCGTGACAAATCTGGCAACCTTTGGGCGAGGTGCTTATCCAAACGCAGGCCATAGTCAGCGGCTTCAGTGACGGTCCAATCCATGGCTCCATACTCAATAATCAAATTAATTAGGCAATCTGTAATTTCTGGCATACAACCCGCGTCCCTCGGTGGCGTTTTTAGCCGAGACCCGAAGTGACCATCTCCCCTCCAGAGCAAACCTTTCTCAGCACCTGTCCTGTGTGTCAGGAGAAGATTGATGTGACCTCGCTGGAGCCCTTCACGAAGCTCAAGTGCCCGTTTTGCGGCCAGATGGTGCGGGTGCGGCGGCGGTTCGACCATTTCATGATCGTGCGCCAGATCGGTGAGGGTGGCATGAGCCGCGTGTTCGAGGCGGAGGACGAGACGCTCGGCCGCCGTGTGGCGCTGAAAATTCTCAACCGCACCTACAGCCGCGACGCGGCCCGTTTGGAGCAGTTCCGCCAGGAGGCGCTCATCACCGCGAGCATCACGCATCCGAACGTCATCAAGCTCTACTCCGTGGGCTATGACCAGGGTTACTTTTACTTAGCCATGGAGCTGGTCGGTGGCGGCAGCCTCGAGCAGCGCATCCGTCGTGAGAACAAGCTGACCGAGGGGGATGCCCTGCGCATCGGCCACGAGGTCGCGGAAGGTCTGCGGGCCGCGCAGCATCAAGGGCTGATCCATCGCGATGTAAAGCCCGCGAACATCCTTTTCACCGAAACAGGCACCGCCAAGGTCGTGGACTTCGGTCTCGCTCTCTTCACCGACCGCGGACCGGACAAAAGCGCCGAAATCTGGGCCACGCCCTACTATGTGGCGCCGGAAAAGATCCTCCAAAACCAGGAAGACTACCGCAGCGACATCTTCAGCCTCGGTGCGACGCTTTTCCACGC
>JBKCXA010000144.1:0-5346 GCA_046316935.1 Prosthecobacter sp. | reverse complement strand
AGCAGATGGAGCGTCCCGACATCGACCTCATCACCGGTCTTCCGCCCACCGTCGCGATCGAGCAGCGCATCTCGCGCGGCGGCGGCAAATCCACCGTGGCCACCGTTACGGAGGTGTATCACTTCCTGCGATTGCTCTTCGCGAAGCTCGGCACGCAGCACTGCCCGCAATGCGCCGTTCCCGTCAAAAAGCAGAGCGCCGAGGCCATCCTCAAAACCATCCAGGGCCACCTGCGCACCAGCGGCGGCCATTTGCTCGCACCGCTCATCAAGGCGCGAAAAGGCTTCCACACCGATGTGGCCGAGAACGCGGCGAAACACGGCATCGAGACGCTTTGGGTCGATGGCGAGTTCAAGCCGACGATGGGCTTCAAACGCCTCGAACGCTTCAAAGAGCACAGCATCGACGCCGTCATCGCGAAGGTCGCCAAAGGCGAAAACGCCGACGTTTTGCGCCCGCACATCGAAACGGCGCTCAAGATGGGCAAAGGCACCATCAAGCTGCGTCTCGCCGACAAAACGATGCACGTCCTCAGCACCGAGATGAGCTGCCCGAGCTGCGGTTTGAGCTTTGAGGAGCTCGATCCGCGCCTCTTCAGCTTCAACAGCCCGCACGGCTGGTGCAAAGACTGCCGAGGCTTCGGCTACGTCGGAGCCAAACGCGATCTCCACGACCGCAACGCCGACGTTTCCATGCTGGAAGCCGAGTTGGAAGAAGAACGCCGCTTCAACAGCGACGACGACGAAAACGCCGCTCCACGCCAACTCTGCTCCACCTGCCACGGCAGCCGCATCAATGAGATCGGCCGCGCCGTGCAGCTCCAGAAGAGCACCATTCAAGACTTCGCCAATCTCACCGCGGGCGACGCCTCCAAACTCATCGCGAAGCTCAAATTCGACGGCACCGAGGCCATTATCGCCCGCGACATCGTCACGGAGATCACGCAGCGCCTCAAATTCATGCAGGAGGTCGGCCTCGGCTACCTGCAGCTCAATCGCAGCGCCGACACGCTCAGCGGCGGCGAGGCGCAGCGCATTCGTTTGAGTGCCCAGCTCGGAAGCAACCTCCGTGGCGTGCTTTACGTCCTCGACGAGCCCACCATCGGCCTGCATCCACGCGACAACGAAAAGCTTCTCAACACCCTCGTCGCCCTTCGCGACAAAGGAAACAGCCTCCTCGTTGTCGAGCACGATGACGAGACGATGAAACGCGCCGATACCATCCTCGACCTCGGCCCCGGCGCGGGCAAATTCGGCGGCGAAATCGTCGCCCAAGGCACGCTGGCGCATCTCTTGAAGTCCAAGCAAAGCGTCACCGGCCAAAGCCTCAAACATCCGCTCAAGCATCCCTCACGCGGAAACCGCAGGCCTTTGCCATCCGCGAAATCGAAAGACGGCTGGCTCCGCGTCACCGGCGCCACCGCGAACAACCTTCAAAACATCGACGTCAGCATCCCGCTCGCTCGTTTGACCGTGCTCACCGGCGTCAGCGGCAGCGGAAAGAGCAGCTTCATGCACGGCGCGTTGTCGCCAGCCGTGCGCGAAAAAATCAGCAAAGCCAAGATCAAGGTCACGAAGGCCTGGAAGAGCGTCAGCGGCTTCGAAAACCTCCAAACCGTCCACGAAGTCGATCAAAGCCCCATCGGCAAAACCAGCCGTTCCTGCCCCGCGACCTACGTCGGCATCCTCGACGACATCCGCGCTCTGTTTGCTCAGGTGCCACTCGCCCGCACACGCGGCTACACGGCGAGTCGTTTCTCCTTCAACACCGAAGGCGGTCGCTGCGAAACCTGCGGCGGCAATGGCGAGATCAAAGTCGAGATGGCCTTCCTGCCCACCACGCGAGTCCATTGCGAAACCTGCCACGGCCTGCGCTTCAACGCCGCCACGCTCGAAATCGAATACAACAGCAAGCACATCGGCGACGTGCTCCGCATGAGCATCACCGAGGCCGCCGAGTTCTTCGCGCCCGTGCAAAAGATCGCGAGGCCGCTCAAACTGCTCGCCGACACCGGCCTCGGCTATCTTCAACTCGGCCAGCCCAGCCCCACCCTCAGCGGCGGCGAGGCCCAGCGCATCAAACTCGTCACCGAACTCCGCAGCGGCGACGGCAAAACGATCAAGGAGCAGCTCAAAGGCATTCAAAAAGCCGGCAAGCGCAATCTCTACCTCATCGAAGAGCCCACCATCGGCCTCCACATCCGCGACGTCGCCCGTTTGATCGACGTCTTGCACCGTCTCGTCGATGAAGGCCACACCGTCGTCGTCATCGAGCACCACCCCGATGTCTATGCCGAAGCCGACTACCTCATCGACATCGGCCCCGAAGCCGGAAACGAAGGCGGAAAGCTCGTCGCCGCCGGAACGCCCGAGGAAGTGAAGAAGAGCAAGGTGAGCCGCACGGCGCGGTTTTTGTGATGCTGCGGCTTGCACCTTGTTCGACAGGATCAACAGTCCGGGCATGAAAACGATCCTGTTTGTGTTCACCTGCGTGGCGTTGTCGGTGCATGCCACCACACTCGGCCTGGAGACCGTGAAGATGCCGGTTTATCTGCACGGTTCGGACGGTGACAGCATGATCGAATTGATCGACGTGCCAGTCATGAACGCCTCAGCGTTGCCTGAATCTCGCTACAGCTCAATTACGCATGCGTTCGTGCCGACCAGTGTTTCCAAGTGGGTGAAGCCAACGAACATCAATATCGCGCATGAATATGGCATCACCGCCTCCATGGAAGAGAAAGAAGAGGGTGACCTGCCTCACTGGGTCATCACCGTGGATGCCTCCACAGCCAAACGTCCCGAAGGTTATCCATTCACCATCGAACAAGTCACGGATGCCGTGGTGACGTGCGTGAAGCTGATGACCCCCACGGTGCCCGAAGATGAACGCAAAGTGACGATCAAGGTGTTGCCGACCAAAGCGGGTGCTCCGCGCAAAGCCGATGGGCCAAAGAAGTGAGCCGGAATCTCGTTGTCTTCAGCTCGAAATCACTTCCTCGGCATGATCGGAGGTGAAGAAATGGATATTGGTTTGCTTTGGAACGCGGTGTTTGCGCAGCACGGTTTTGATAATATCGAGGCTGCGGTCGCCATCGTAGAGGGCGAGGTCAATGTAGCAGTTCTTGAAACTTGTGGTGCCGCAGAAAGAGAAGCCGGAGGCTTCAGCTTTCAGGGCGGCAATCGGGTCGTCTTCGACTTCGCCACGTGAGTATGGTGGGAAGCCTTGGCGCGACACCGCTGTCGTGTGCCGGAGGGTGCGCAAAGGCCGGAGAGTATTCTTCCCGCGCTCGACAGCGGTGTCGGCGGGGCAAGAGGCTTGCGCCTTGCCCCTTTGCCACCGCACTCCAAGACGCTGTCGCGAAAGAGGTGAAGGCCAGACAGCCGGGATAGCATCTATTTGATGGCTTGAAGAGGCTCCTGCTTTTGCTAGTCCTTCCTCATGCCCGCCGTCCTCCAGCGCAAATCAAGCTCCAGCCTCGCCGAGTTCCCTGAACTGGCCCGCTTGTCGAAAGCACGGCGTTTGAAACTGGCGGATGAACTTTGGATGTCGGGCATCGGCGATGAGACGCCCGTGCCGCAGTGGCATCAGGAGACGTTGGATCAGCGCTGGAAGGACTATCAGGCAGGCAAAACGAAGCGGCGGACGCTCAAGCAGCTCGAACAACGCCTCGCCAAACGGTGAAAAACCAGCCGGTCGAGTTCCTGGAGGATATTCATTAAACGCGACAGCGTCGTGGAGTGCGGTGGCAAGCCTTGGCGCGACACCGCTGTCGTGTGCCGGAGGGTGCGCAAAGGCCGGAGAGTATTCTTCCCGCGCTCGACAGCGGTGTCGCCGATGCAAGGTGCCCTTGCATCTCTGCCACCGCACTCCACGACGCTGCCGCGACGAATCACACGCCTCAAAATCGGCCAACTTTGATCCTGAACCACTTTCCCATGAACCCTCTCTTCGAATCCAATCTCCTCCAAACCCGCCGTCAGTTTTTCGGACACAGCGGCCTGCGCCTTGGCGGGCTCGGTTTGACGTATGCGATGGGCCGGGAGGCTTTTGCGGCTTCCAAAACCCAGGTGCACGAACCGTTGGCGGGGCTGCCGCACTTTGCGGCGAAGGCGAAAGCGGTCATCTACCTGCACATGAACGGCGGGCCGTCGCAGCTCGATACTTGGGACTACAAACCGGGCCTGCAGCAGTGGTATGATAAGGACTTGCCGCCGAGCGTGCAGGGTGGTCAGCGACTGACGGGCATGACGAGCAAGCAGGCGCGATTTCCGGTGGCACCGAGCCTGTTCAAGTTCGCGCAGCATGGGCAGTGCGGTCGTTGGGTGAGCGAGTTGCTGCCGCACACGGCGAAGCACGTCGATGACATCGCTTTGATCAAGACGGTGCATACGAACGCGATCAACCACGACCCGGCCTGCACCTTTGTGATGACGGGACGCGAGGTGCCGGGCTTTGCGAGCCTCGGCTCGTGGCTGGCCTACGGCCTCGGCAGCGAGAGCAATGACCTGCCAGCCTTTGTGGTGCTCACGCCCACCTGGAGCGCGAAGGCGATGGCGCAGGCGCTTTTCACCCGCATGTGGAGCAGCGGCTTCCTGCCGAGCAAATTCAGCGGTGTGGCGCTGCGTGCCGTCGGCGATCCCGTGCTCTACATGCAGAACCCGGACGGCGTCTCGCCCGCGAATCGTCGCGCGATGCTAGACACGCTGGCGCAGATGAATGCGCACAGCTTTGAGAAGTTCGGCGATCCCGAAATCCAGACGCGCATCTCGCAGTATGAAATGGCCTTCCGCATGCAGACGAGCGTGCCGGAACTGGTCGATCTGAAGCAGGAAAGCCAGGCCGCGCTCGACCTGTATGGCCCCGAAGTGCTCAAACCGGGCAGCTTTGCCGCCAGCGCCATCCTCGCGCGGCGTCTCGTGGAACGTGGCACACGCGTCGTGCAGGTGCTGCATCGCGGCTGGGACCAGCACGGCAATCTGCCGAGCGACATCCGCCTCCAATGCCGCGATACCGACCAGCCCATCGGCGCTCTTTTGAGCGATCTCAAACAACGCGGCCTGCTCGATAGCACGCTCGTCATCTGGGGCGGTGAATTTGGCCGCACGGTCTATTCGCAAGGCGGCCTCTCGCAGACGAACTATGGTCGCGATCATCATCCGCGGAATTTCTGCATGTGGATGGCCGGCGGCGGCATCAAAGGTGGCACCAGCTACGGCGAGAGCGATGACTTCAGCTACAACATCGCCACCGACCCCGCGCACCTCAACGACATCAACGCCACGATCCTCAACCAGTGCGGCATCGACCACGAACGTTTGAGCTACAAGTTCCAAGGCCTCGATG
>JBKCXA010000143.1:0-2963 GCA_046316935.1 Prosthecobacter sp. | reverse complement strand
CCGGTGAAGGCACCGCTCTCATCGAGAAATGGAAAAACGTCTCGGCGGAGGAGTTTACGAGCATCGGCACGACTTACCGTGAGTTTCAGCGCCAGCGTGATGAGGTGCATCCGCAGGCTGTGAACGCTGCCAAAGCCAAGGGCGAGACTCCACCGCCGGAGCCGAAGATGCCAAAGCTCCGCTGCCACGACAGCCCCAGCTCGCTGCACAACGGCATGATCGCCCCGCTGGAGCCTTTTGCCATCCGCGGAGCCGTCTGGTATCAAGGCGAGTCAAATGCCGGTCAGGGCAAGGCGTATGAAAAACTCCTCCCTGCCATGATCGCCGATTGGCGGCAGGTGTGGGGCGCTGAGATGCCGTTTCTCTTTGTCCAGATCGCTCCGCACAAGAGCATCCATCCTTCCTTTCGCGAGTCGCAGGCCCGCATCTGGCAAAGCACCCCGCGCACCGCGATGGTCGTCACCACCGATGTCGGCAATGCCACGAACATCCATCCCACCTTCAAACGCCCCGTGGGCGAGCGGCTTGCCCTCGCTGCTCGTGCGCTCGTCTATGGCGAGACATTGGAAACCTCCGGCCCCGTCTTCAAAAGCCTGCGCATCGACGGAAACCGCGCCGTGATCTCCTTCACCCACCTCGGCGGCGGCCTCGTGGCGAAAGATGGAGCGCTGAAAGGCTTCACCATCGCGGGTGCGAACGCAAAATACTTCCCTGCCGAAGCCGTGATCGAAGGCGAGACCATCGTCGTCACCTCCGCCAAAGTCGCCGAGCCCAAATCAGTCCGCTTTGGCTGGGCGCAGGTGCCCGAAGTGAATCTTTTCAATCGCGCAGGCCTTCCCGCCGTGCCTTTCACTGCCCAGCCTCAATGAAACGCCTCCTTCTCCTCCTCTCCTTGCTTCCGCTCATCACACACGGGGCCGAAGATCTGCATGTTTATCCACCTGTGCCGGGTCTCGCGGCCTCGGAGCACTACAGCGTGCGGGTGCGGACCATCGGTGGCGAGTGGCAGAGTGCATTTACATGGCAGACGGTGTGCAAGAAGGAACCTGGCTACTTTGAGCACCTCGAAGACTGGACTCACACCTATGTGAACTTTGAAACCTCCGGTGCTGTGGAGGTCGAAATCGCTCGGGTGAAAGGTGAGGCGATTCGCAGTGCGGTGGTGCATCCGAAGCGGAAAGCCTCGGCCTGCGCCGTGAAGAATGGCAAAGCCTTGGTGAGGCTCGACAAGCCCTGCCTCGTCGCGGTGGACATCGACGGCCAGATGGATGGCCAGGACACCGGCAAGGGCTACAAAGGCCCGCCGATCCACACGATCTCGCTTTTCGCGAATCCGCCGCTCGCTGGCAAACCGCGTCCCGATGGCCTAGGCGTGCGCACCGTGAAGCCCGGCGAAAAACCGCCTGCCGATGGCGATTGGAGCACGCTCTACTTTCTCCCCGGCGTGCATGACATCGGCGCGGCGTTTCCTTTGAATGCCAGCCGGCAGTATTACATCCCGGGCGATGCCATGGTGTATGGCTCGCTCTGCAATCCGGAGTGGTCGAATGGCCGGAACATCCGCGTCTTCGGTCACGGCACGCTCTCCGGTGCCCGGTTGAAACATGCGGATGCATTACCAAAACTCTTCGCCAGCAACAAGAGCCGCAAGCCCGTGGAGATCGTGGGAGCGAAGGACAGCTCCGTCGAGGGCATCACCGTGGCGGACTCGGCCAACCATTCCATCATGCTCATCCATCCGCACGAGCCCGAGCATCCGAACGCCGTGAAGTGGACCAAGATCTTCACCTGGCGTGCGAATGGCGATGGCATCAATCCCTTTGGCAACACGCTCATCGAGGACTGCTTCATCCGCACGCAGGACGACTCACTCTATGTGAACGGCCTCGGCATCCGTCGTGTGGTGCTGTGGAATGACGCGAATGGCTCCTCCTTCGTGCTCAGCAGCATCCCGCAGCGCAAACTCATCGTCGAGGACTGCGATGTGATCTACTCCCGCGCCAAATGGCACAAGTGGAGCGGCGGCCGTGTCTTCAACATCCGTGGCGAGAACAACGAGCCCGGCGGCAGCGGCGTCATCTTCCGCAACATCCGCATCTCCGACCCGCGCCCCACGCTCCAACAGTTCTTCCTCTGCATGACGGTGCCCGAGCCTTACGGCGATGGAAAAAGCAAAGCTGGCGACCTCTCCGGCATCCTCTTTCAAAACATCTCCATCACAGCGCCAAGCGTGCTCGGCGAGCCCCAGCTCCTCTGGGGCCAAAAAGATGCCCGCATCCACGACCTGACCTTCGAAAGCCTCACCCTCGGCGGCAAACCCGTGAACGATGCCGCTTTCTTCAAGACGAACGAGTTTGTCGAAGGGCTGCACTTTCGCCCCTGATGTGCTGGCAGCTTCAAGCCCCCTACCTGGCCGTTCGTCGGCCAGGTGCGGATGGATGATGGGATTGTTTTCACTCGTCCGGGCCGTCATAACTGCGCGGTGACTTTCCATTCCAACCGAGTGTTTCCTGCCAACCAAGTGCTGGGGTTCATTTTGAGCCTGTGCGCCGCGGTGAGCGCCCATGCAGGCACTTTTTCCAGCAGCACCACGGCTCCAGTGGTGAATGGCTCGGACATCGCCAATCTCGCCACGCCGACTGGCAGCGATAAATGGTTCTTCCAGACCAATGATGAGGCGGATCCTTCGGATGCGGCGAAGGGGCAGACCTTCATCACCGGCAGCACGGAGGTGCGGCTGAAGGCGCTGACGTATAAAATCAGCGCGGGGAACATGAAGGCCGCCACCACGACCTACAAAGTCCGTGTGGGCACCGTTTCGGGCTCGACGTTCACGCAGATCGCCACGGAGAACTTCACGCAAACGACGAACACGGCGAGCGGCGCCTACATGACCTGGACTTTTGACACGCCCGTGGTGCTCCAGGCGAATACGACCTATGCCATCGATGTCGCCATGGACT
>JBKCXA010000142.1:0-8315 GCA_046316935.1 Prosthecobacter sp. | reverse complement strand
GAGCGGATGGCCATCCGCGCCGCGAGTCCATGCCTGCATGTTGTCGAGATAGGCCGGTTTGCCTTCGCGCGGAGGAAAAATGTCCGCAGGGATGTTCACCGCGCCGTCGTTGTACATGCCCAAGTGGCGCTTCGCAGGCGTCGAAGGTCCGTGAATGCTGCCGTAACACAGCCAGAGATACCACGGCTTCGTTTGGTCGCGTTTTTCGCCACGGATGTAATCGAGCGCCCATTTCGTGTAATTGTCCGCGGGATAGCCTTCGACGGTTTTTTCGACGCCGTCGATACTGAGAATCTGTGTCTCGTAATAAGCGCCGGCGTTCTCGGGATGCAGCGGACGATTCCAGACGATCTGATGGTCCCAATCGCGGCCCCAGCCGCTGTCCGTGCCTGTGTGCCATTTCCCGATGTGCGCCGTGTGATAGCCGGATTTTCGCATCTCGGCCGGAATGAAGGGCGTCTTTGCCGGATCGTATTTGCTGCCCGGATACTGTCCCTCCATCGACATGCTCTCGATGGCATGCGGCTGACGACCGGTGAGCAAAGTGGCACGCGAGGGCATGCACCACGAGCCGAGGTAGGCCGCATGGAAGCGCACGCCGTTCTTCGCGAGTGCGTCGATGTTGGGCGTCTTCACCCACGGCCACGATTCCGGGTAGCAGCCGACCGTGCGATAGTTTTGATCGTCCGCGTAGATGAAGAGGACGTTGGGGCGGTCGGCGGAGTGGACAACGAGTGCCGAAAGAAGAAAAAGCAGGGCAAGGCGCATGACGCGGCCTGAAACGAGCCTGCGCGGCATTTCTGCCCGAAAATCAGAACTTCCAAACCGCCGCGAGACTGAGCGTGAAGGCGGAGGAGAAGTTCAGGCTGGCATCCGAGCCGTTCGCGATGAGGTCAAACTGCCGCATGTATTGATAGCGGGCGGAGGTCATGATGCCAAACTTGGGAGTGATGTTGTAGGTGAGGCCCAGGCCGGCGTAAAAGCCAGGCAGGAGACGGTTGTGGCTGGAGTGGCCGCTGGTGGTCTGCGTGCCCACTCCGGGCACATTCACCGTCGTCTGCCAGTCGTAGCTGCCCGAGGCGAGGCCGACGAGGAAACCGCCCTCCAAATTGAGGTCGATCTTCTCAGTGATCGGGATGTCCACATAGCTGCCGAAGCGGGCGATGAACATCTGTACCTCCAGGTCCCGCGTGCCGGTGATGGTGGCCGTGCTGGTGCCAAAGGTGCGCAAGGCGGAGGCGCTGCCCGGCACAGGCACCGTGCCATCATTGATGGCCAGATTGGGGCCGAGGAAGCTGCCAGCAAACGGAGCCGCTGGCAGCAAGACCAAGGCACCGGCCGGGAGGGCAAAACTATCTGTGATGCTCGTCAGGCTGGCACTGAGAGAATCCGAATTCGCCACATCCACGCGGGCGTATTGCAGGCCGGTGTGAAGCCCCCAGGACGCGGTGCGTCCCCCTGCGGAGGGCAGGAAGGAAAGAGCGCCGATGCGCAGATCCGCGCGGAGGTCAAAGCCCGCACCCGCAGCCACATTGCTCTCGGCAGCGCTGCCAGCCTGGTTCATCCCACCGGAGAGGGTGGTGAAATTGATGCCCCCGAGGCCGCTGAAAGCCGCCGCATCGACCTGGGCAGCACTGTTGTAGGACCAGAAGGTCGTCAGACCACCGGCGTTGCCGCTCGAGTCGATGCGGACGAACCCGTTCGTGTAATTGAAATTGCCCGCCGTGCCGAGGGCGGGCACGGGAAAGGGATTTTGGAAGTTACCAAAGCCTTTGAACTCAGCCTTCAGGCCGATCATGGGCGCGTAACCGGCGGAGACACGCCACTGGGCCTGAGCAAGAGTGGCGGTGGCGGCAAGGAGGAAGAGGACTCGGGAGAGCATGGGATTCCTGATTTAAGATTTCAGATTTTTGATGTTAGAGTCCTGGCATCACGGCGCGGCGATTTCGGTGACTCGGTAGAAGCGGGCGGCTCCGGGCGGCGTGGCCGTGAAGGGAGCGCCTTCATCGCTCCACTGCTGGCGGTTGCTGCCAGCCTGGATCGGCGTGGTGCAGGGCAGCCATTGGTTCGGATCGAGCCCGTCATTGTAATAAATGCGATACCATTTGCCGTAAGTGCTGGCCCATTCGAGCACCATGCGGCCCGCCGTGTTCAGGCGGATTTCGGAGGCCACAAAGGTCAGACCGGCAGGCAGCGGGCCAGGGACAGCGGAGACTGGAAGCGCCACCACCGTGAGCCCCGGAGCAAAGGGATTCGGGAACTGGCGGGTGCTGGTGTAGAAGTTGAGGTTGAACTTGACCGAGGCCTGCGAAGCGACCGGATAGGGATAGTCGATCTCAAAGATGCCTGGGGCGATGGTGCGGGTTGCATTCCACAGACGCAGGCTGGGATGCGCGGCGAGGTAGGCGGTGACATTCACCGTGAGCCTCATGCCGTTCACCGAATTGGCCGTGGTGTTTTGCACGGTCGCCGTGGTGTTGAAAAGACCATTCAGCGGACTGAACACCCAAACCCCAGGAGGATTAGGAGGCGCGTCCATGGTTCCCGTCGGATCGACCGTGCGGGCAAAGACGGTGAAGGTGTCCGTGACGGTGCCGCCATTGCCATCATTCGCCTGGATGGTGACATTGGTGTCGCCGTAGGCGAGGGCGGTGAGCGTCACATTCGTGCCACCGGTGATGGCGGCGGTGGCTTTAGCAGCATCGCTATTGCCCTGCACGGTGAAGGTGAGCTTATCGAGTTCCACATCATTGAAGTGGGCCGGCAAAGCGACGACGACTGGTGTACCGACGGTGACAGTCTGATCTGGAATGCCAGGCGCGACGACGGTGGGCGCATCATTGACCGGCGTGACGCTGATCGTGGTGCTCACAGTGGCTCCACGCTGATCGCCTGCGGTGGTGCCGACAGCGGCCTGCACCGTGAAGCCAAAGAGCGGTGTGGTGGTGTTGTTCAGATTGAGCGCCGGAGTGAATTTGAGGCCCGCAGTGCCTTCCGCCTTCGTGATGAAGTCATTTTCAGCGATGACGGTGGTTCCGTCGTTCTTGAACAGCGTGCCTGCGGTGATGCCGGTGATCTGGTAGTGCGTGGTGAGGCCGCCATCGGCGGTGTTGGCGGTGATGACGAGGCCGCTGGTGGTCTGCGTGTCTTCGAGGGTGGCGGGAGAAGCGCTGATGGTGGGCTCGAAGGCGAAGGCTTCGACAGCTCCCGCATCCGGGGCGGGGCCGCGAGTGCGGAGATTCACGCCACCGCGTTGATCGAGCGGCAGGGCTTCGGCCACGTTGGTGTCGCCATCGACGTCAAAGGTATCGGCGGGCAGATTGGCGGCGAGGCCGTTGTTGATGGCGGGGCTGCCGTTGAGGAGGATGTGGGTCAAGGTGGTGCCGCCGTTGTCAGCGAGGGTGCCGAGGAGCGGATTGATCGGGGCAACTGAGGTGCCGGTGAGGTCATTCGTGGCAGTGAAGCCGGTAGCCGTGCCCACGTTGCCGATGACGTTGCCACCATTGGCGGTGAAGAAGCCGCCGACATCCGGCCGGGTGGTATTGCCCACATTCGCGGCGACCAGGCTGTTGGCGATGGCGAAGCCGCCACCCACGCCACCTACAATCGCCGGATCTGGGTTGGCGACGCTGTTGTTGGTGACTGTGCTGTTGATCATGGTTCCGCTGCCCAGCATGCCACCCGCATTGTTACCCGTGACAGCAGTCGAGCTGTTGCCAGAGACGGTGGAGTTCAGCAGGGTGAAGGTGGTGCTAGTGGTGTGAATACCACCCGCCGTGGCAACACCTGCGGCAGAGTTTCCAGAAATGGTGGAACTGACGACGGAGAGGTTGAAAGCTGCGGCGTAAATGCCACCGCCGAACGCCGTTGTGCTGTTTCCAGCAACGGCGCAGCCAACGAGCGTGACATTCGTCGCAGCGGCGATCTGGATGCCGCCGCCGTTCGTGGTGCTGTTACCACCTGTGATGGCGAGGCCACTGAGACGGACTAAGCCGCTGGTGATGTTAAAGACACGGCTGGTGGCACCTGCGGCCTGCGTGTTTTGCAGCGTGAGCACGTTGGCACCGGTTCCTGCGATGGTGATGTCGGATGCCAGAGTGATCTCGCCACCGGAGAGCGCGATGGTATCCGCTGTGGCATCGGTGAAGTTTGTGGTGCTGCCGGTGCCGTCGGAGAAGAGGATGGTATCGGCTCCGGGAAGGGCGTTGGCATTCAGCACGGCCTGGCGAAGAGTGCCTTCACCCGCGTTGTTGGTGTTGATGACGAGGAAGTCGTTCTGACCGATGGTGACGGTGGCATTCGCCGGGCTGCCGAGGGTGTAGGCGGCATCTGCGGTAACGTTGATGCGGACGGTTTCAGCGGCCTCGGCGTGGAGGTCGGCACTCGGCGTGAGTGAGAACTGCACAAAGGTGTCTCCAGCAGGGATGACGATGGTGCCGGTGCTGCCTGGGGCACGGGAGGCGAAGGTGGCTCCGCTTTGAGTCCAATCGGCGGCGACGGCGCTGGTGGAGGCATCGATGGCGAGCTGGACAGTGATGTTGCCGAGCACGCTGTTGCGGCTGACGCGGTAGATGCCGATGCCAGCGGTGTTTTCGTCCGCATCGGCATCCGGAGCGGTGATGGAAATGGTGAGGGCGTCGTCGTTGCGGATGTCGCCGGTCAGCGGGGAGTCGGCGGTGGTGACGCGGGCGGTGTTGATGCCGCTGGCGAGGCCGCTGACGGTTCCGAGGGCGACCGTGAAGGTTTCATCGAGTTCATGGGTGCCGTCGTGAGTGACGGAGACGGTGATGGTCTTCGATTCGGAGGCGGTGCCGGTGAAGGTGAGTGTATTGTCGTTATCCGTGTAGTCGCTGCCAGCCAGTGCGGTGCCGTCATTGGTAGTGTAAGCGATGCTGAAGCCGCCTTGGACGGGATTGGAGAGCGTGGCGCTGAAGGTGAAGGCCGTGGAGGCTCCGCCGGTGCCTTCGTTTTGATCTGCGTTTACTTTGGCGAGGGTGATGACGCTGGTGTCGCTATCGGTGATGTCGGCGGAGGCGGTCAAAGTGGCTCCGAGAGTCACTTCGGGGTCGCGGGCGGTGAAACCGGTCAAAGTGAGCGAAATGGTCTCGGTGGCTTCGACGACGTTTTCATTCAAGACGGCCACGCTGATGTCTGCGGTGGTGTTTCCGGCCAGGATCGTCACAAAGCCGCTGAGGGCGGTGTAATCGAAGGCGGAGGTGGCGGTGCCTCCGACAGTGTAGGTGACCACGGTGTCCACGGAGGCCGGATTCGTCTGCGTGACGCGGAAGAGGGCGTTGGTCGGCACGGTGGCTTCGACGCCATCGGTGATCTTCGCGAGGGTGACGGTGGCGCTGTCGTTGTCGGTGATCGTCGCGGTGGCGGCGACGGTGGCTCCGAGCGTGATGTCGGTATCGCGGGCGGTGAAGCCATTCAGCGTGGCGATGACGGTTTCGGTGGCTTCGACGAGGGTTTCATCAATGACGGGCACGCTGATGTCAGCGGTCGTGTTGCCCGCGAGGATCGTCACGCTGCCGCTGAGGGCGGTGAAGTCGCTGCCGGAGGTGGCGGTGCCGGTCACAGCATAAGTGACGACGGTGTTGGTGCTGCTCGCCGCCGTCTGGGTGACGCGGAAGAGGCCGTTGGTGCTCGGCTCTGCGGCGTCGTTGATTTTGGCGATGGTGACAGTGGCGGTGTCGTTGTCCGTGATGTCTGCGGTGGCAGTCACGGTAGCTCCGAGGCTGACATCGGCATCACGGGCAGTGAAGCCGGTGAGAGTGAGCGAAATCGTCTCCGTAGGCTCGACGAGAGCGTCGTTGGTGATGGTGACACTGATGTCAGCGGTGAGGCTGTTCGCCGGGATGGTCACGGTGCCGCTCAGGGCGGTGAAGTCACTGCCGGAGGTGGCGGTGCCGCCGATGGTGTAGCTCAAAGTGGTGGCCGTGGAGGCCGCAGCGGTCTGGGTGACGCGGAAGAGGGCGCTCGAGGGCGTTTCGGCCCCGTCGTTGATCTTGGCGATGGTGACGGTGGCGCTGTCGTTGTCCGTGATGTCGAGGGAGGCATTCAGCGTGGCACCGGCGGTGACGTTGTTGACCGAGGTGACGTTGTTGACGGTCACGGTGACGGTTTCGGTGAGCTCGACGAGGGCGTCATTGAGGACGGGGACGCTGATGTCGGCGGTGGTGTTTCCGGCGGTGATGGTGGCGGTGCCGCTCAGGGCGGTGAAGTCCGTGCCGCTGGCGGCGGTGCCGCCGACGGTGTAGGCCACGGGGGTGTCCACGCTGCTGGCGGCGCTTTGCGTGAGGCGGAAGAGGCCAGCGGTGGGCGTGTTGGTCTCCGCGCCGTCATTGACCTTCGCCACGGTCACGGTGGCGGCGTCGTCGTTGTTAATGGTGCTGGATGCGGTGGCGGTGGTGATGCTGTAGCCGTTGTTGGCATTGCTGAGCGTGACGGTGAAGGCCTCATTCGGCTCCACGGTGGTGTCTTTGCTCACGTTGATGGTGAGCGTGGTGTTGGCGCTGCCATCGGGGATGGTGACGGTGCCGCTGGGCAGCGTGCCGCCGAAGTCGGTGGCGTTCACGGCGGCTCCGCTGACGGCGTAGTCCATCGTGACAGCGCCCGTGGTGTCGCCGGTGCGGGAGACGGTGAAGGTAAAGGCGGTATTGCCTGCGCCGGTGCCCTCAGCCGTCACAGCAGCCAGCGGCGCGATCGAGACGGATTTCTGCACCTCGAAGGCTCCGATATCGACGGTGCCGATGGCACGGGTGAAGCCGGTGCCGCGCTGGTCGAAGGGCGGCAGGCCTCCTTCTAAGGGGGTGGTGACAAAGAAAGAGTCGAGGTTGCTGGTGTCCACGAAGGTGATCGGAGGCAGATTGGTGCCGGCCAGGGTGCCGCCAAAAGTCACGGTGAAGCTACTACCGGTTCCGTTGACCGTGATATTGCCGACTCCGATGGTGCTGAGGGCTTCCAGAGCGGTTTGGACAGTGGCGGCAGTGGCATTTGTAGCGATGGCAGACGTGGGGGCACTGCCGTTAAAGGCCAGCGTATAGGTGGCATTGCGGCGAGTTTCTTGGGTGTAAATCGACTGCCGCTCACTGACGGCGGCACCGGCATTGAGCGCGGGGCTGCCGGGGACGAGAACGTGGGTCTGCGTGGGGCCACCGTTATTCGCGAGCGGGCCGAGGATCGTGCTGGCGGCTGCGATGGTGGTCTGGCCGGGGAAGTTCGCTCCGTTATTGCCCGTGCCGATGAGGTTGCCGCCGAGGCTGAGGTTGCCAGTCGTATTGCCCGCCAGGTCATCCACATCAGGCCCCGAGTTGCCCACGCAGAGGGTGCTGGAGAATTGGGTGAACGCTCCGCTGGCACTCGCGGTGGCAACACCGGCACCCTGCGCGGCGCTGTTGCCGGTGAGGGTGCTGTTGAGCAAATAGCCCCCGGAGCGATTGTTAAAGAGACCACCGCCCGAACTGCTGGCTGCATTGCCGGAGAGCGTGGTGTTCATGATCTTAAATGGGCCGGTTTCGGTGATGATGCCGCCGCCACGCAGCGCGGAATTGCCGGACAGGGTCGTGCCGCGCACGGTCGATTCGGGGCCAGCCAGGTAGAGGCCGCCGCCGTCGCCGCTGGCTGTGTTACCGGACAGCGTGCTGTTTTCGAGGGTGACGCTGCTGCTGAGGTTGGGGGTGAAGGAACAAATCCCGCCGCCGTGGAGGGCCGTATTGCCGCTGATGACACAGCCCGTGACGGTCAGCCTGCCTTCGTTCCAGATGCCTCCACCGATGGAGCTGCCTGCATCGCCCCCGGTGAGGCTGAGTCCGATGATTTGGACGGTGATGCCGTTGACGACGTGGAAGATGCGGAACTGCGGAGCCGTGGAGGGCCGACGGACGGTGAGCTTGTCCGCGCCGGGGCCGCTGATGATCATGCCGGTGGCCAAGTCGGGCAGGGCGCTGGGGAGATCGATGATGTCCGCCGTGGCATCCGTGAAGTTCACCGTGCCGCCGGTGCCATCCGAGAAGGTGATGGTGCCACCGATGCTGTTGGCATTCAACACAGCCTGACGAAGCGATCCTGTGCCACTGTCGCTCGTCGTAGTGACAAGGCCGCTGTTCTCCATGATGGTGACCGTGGCGTTTGCGGGTGATCCGGCGACGTAGCCGCTTGCGGCGACGACATTAAGGCGGGCGGTTTCAGCGGCTTCGGCGGGGTTTGGTGTCTCAGCGAGGGCGGTGAGGGTGACGGTGGCGGTGAGCTGGCCGTTCGGGATCTCGATGGTGCCTGCGCCGCTGCCGTTATTGAAGTTGAGCGTGCCGGTGGAG
>JBKCXA010000141.1:0-2147 GCA_046316935.1 Prosthecobacter sp. | reverse complement strand
GCGTGACCGCCGCCGTGGGCTTCCCCACACTCCGACTCATCCGCGTCCGCATCGGCTGCCTGTCGCTGGCCGGACTGAAATTAAAGCCTGGTGAATGGCGCGAGCTCGATGCCCGGGAGCAGCATCAGGTGCTGCAGGATGGCTGATCAGCGCACCGCCACCAGGGAAGGCTCGGGATACTCGAAGGTCTTGCCTTCGTAGTTGCGGAGGAGGACGCGCTGCTCGTCGCGGAGGAGGACGTAGTCGGGATTGACGGGGATTTTGCCACCGCCGCCGGGGCCGTCGATGACGAACTGGGGGATGGCGTAGCCGGTGGTGTGACCGCGGAGCTGCTCGATGATCTCGATGCCCTCCATCACGCTGGTGCGCAGGTGCGAGCTGCCCTGGATGAGATCGCACTGGTAGAGGTAGTAGGGACGCACGCGGCACATGAGCAGCTTGTGCACGAGGCTTTTCATGACGGCCGCGTCGTCGTTCACACCGCGGAGGAGCACGCTTTGATTGCCGAGAGGCACGCCGTGGTTGGCGAGCATGGCCAGGGCATCCCGCACCTCGGTGGTGAGCTCACGCGGGTGGTTCGTGTGGATGCTCATCCAGAGCGGGTGATGCTTCTGGAGCATGCGGCAAAGCTCCGGCGTGATGCGCTGCGGCACAAAGATGGGCACGCGGGAGCCGATGCGGATGAATTCGATGTGCTTGATCGAGCGCAGGCGGGTGAGCAGGGCGTCGAGCTTCGCATCGGAGAAGAGCAGCGGATCACCGCCGGAGAGGAGCACGTCCCGCACCTCGGTGTGCTTTTCGAGGTAACGGAAGGCGGCCTCGAACTCGGTGTGCAGCTCCTGCTCGCCCACACCACTCACGACGCGGCTGCGGGTGCAGTAGCGGCAGTAGCTGGCGCAGCGGTCGGTGACCAGAAACAACACGCGGTCCGGGTAGCGATGCACGAGGCCGGGGACGGGCATGTGGCTGTCCTCGCCACAGGGATCGCTCATCTCATCGGGATCGTCCCAGGTCTCCTCGATGCGGGGGATGACCTGCCGGCGGATGGGGCATTCCGGGTCGTGGGCATCCATGAGGTTGAAATAGTGCGGCGTGATGGCCATCGCCAGCTTGTTCCCGGAGAGCAGCACGCCCGCGCGTTCCTCCTCGGAGAGCGTGAGGTGCTCCTCCAACTGCGCCAGGGTGGTGATGCGGTTGCGGAGCTGCCAGGCAGCACTGTTCCAGTCTCCGGCAGAGATGTGTTTTCCGGCCCAATAGCCGGGGGCCAGGGAGCGGAACTCCTTTTCGGGCAGCGCGTGTGTCTCGGGCATGTAATGCGGAGAAAGGTGGGGGGGCGGAAGGTGTGGAACGGGAAGCGCGGGGTGTCAATCAACGGGAAGCTCCGGATGGAAATGGCCGCGGAAAGAAACGGCCGGCAGACTCGACCGGCCATGCGGCGGCTCTGTCTCATCGCGCATCCTTTTTACCCTGGTGGGCCGGACCCTGGCGCTGTGGACGAGCGGCGTGACCTGGAATACTGGGCTTTTTGATCCGCGGCGGCTCCATCGCCCGGGGAGATTGGGGACTCTGAGACCATGGGACTTTCAGACGAAGAGTTTGCCCGCGGGCAGCACCCGCGCGAGTGGCGATCACTCATGTCCCACGTCCTCATCATTCACGAAGTCGCCGACTATCCCGCCTGGAAAAAAGTCTTCGATCACGCCGCAGGCATCCGCAAAGAGGCCGGCGAACGAATCTATCAGGTCCTGAAAGACGAATCCGACGCGAACAAGATCGTCCACTTCTCCACCTGGACCTCCCACGCCGATGCCAGAGCCTTCTTCGAGTCCCCGAGACTCGTCAAAATCCGCGAAGAAGCCGGCGTAAAGGCACCGGACTTCATCTACCTCGATGAATTGGAAGCAGGGACGCTGTAAAGCACGCTCGCTCACGATTTCGCGGCCCATCCCCTCACGGCGATACGGTCGCGGAGGCCACGTCAGTCCACTCGCCCACCGGATGGGAGTTTTCCCAGAAGCGCAGTCGGTAGTGGCGCACTTCTGGCAGAGCGGGATCGAGCAGCGGGCGGTCATCGATGAAGGACGAGCTGGTGAAAATACCGCCTAGCAGCTGCTCCCAGTCGCCCCCGCCGCGCCGCGTCTCCACCC
>JBKCXA010000140.1:0-5054 GCA_046316935.1 Prosthecobacter sp. | reverse complement strand
GATCCGCTGCCTCGAAGAACGCGCCTTTCCAGTCGCCAGCCTCACCCTCCTCGCCTCTGCACGCAGCGCCGGGAAGAAGATGAAGTTCAAAGGCCAGGAGCTGACCATCCAGGAACTCACGCCGGACTCGTTCAAAGGGATCGATATCGCGCTCTTCAGCGCTGGCGGTGGCATCTCGCGTGACTTTGCCCCGCATGCTGTGAAGGCAGGTGCCGTGGTGGTGGACAACTCCTCCTACTTCCGCCAGGACCCGAACACGCCGCTCGTCGTGCCGGAAATCAACGCCGCTGACGTGAAGGCTCACAAAGGCATCATCGCCAATCCGAACTGCACCACCGCCATCTCCCTGATGGCGCTGTACCCGCTGCATCAGGCCTTCGGCGTGAAGCGCATCTTTGCCTCCAGCTACCAGGCCGTCTCCGGCACCGGTGCCCAGGCCATCGAGGAACTGGCCAACCAATCTCGCGAATGGGCCGGCGAAAACCGCGCTTGGGACGCCGCCAAGCTCGACAGCAAGCCTCACGTCTATCCGCATCAGATCGCCTTCAACGCCATCCCGCACGTGGATTCCTTCCTCGACAGTGGCTACACGAAGGAAGAGATGAAGATGGAGAACGAGGGGCGCAAGATCATGCATCACCCGGACTTCCGCGCTTCCGTGACCTGCGTGCGCATCCCTGTCTTCCGCGCCCATAGCATCGCCATCAGCGCCGAGTTCGAAAAACCCGTCACCGTCGAAGCCGCCCGCGAGGTGCTGCTCAAGGCCCCCGGCCTTGAGGTGCTCGACGATCCCGCGAACAAGCAGTACCCGCTCGCCCTCGACATCGCGGGCCGCGACAACTGCGCCGTGGGCCGCCTACGCAAGGACTGCGCTCTCGACAACGGCCTGGCCTTCTGGGTCGTCGGCGACCAGCTCCTCAAAGGGGCTGCGCTCAATGCCGTGCAGATCGCCGAGTGCCTGCTGTAACGAATTCCATCCATCCGATGAAGAACTCGAAGCCCTCGCGGGGCTTCGAGTTCTTTTCGTTTAAGGCCTGCGGAAGGTGAATTGCAGCACCTTGTCGAAATTCCTTCGCCGGGCGCTCGTTTGTTGCCATCCTCCAACCTTCCGCATGGCATCCTCCTCCGCTCCCTCTTCCTCCGGCCGCAACATGGCACTCACCGCGGCCTTCCTCGGCTGGCTCTTCGATGGTTTCGAAATGGGATTGTTCCCGCTGATCGGCAGTCCGGCGCTGGCGGACCTGCTCAAAGTGGAGCCGGGCAATCCCGTGGTGCTCAACTGGTTCAATGTGATCCTCGCCACCTTCCTCGTCGGCGCGGCCACGGGCGGCGTGCTGTTTGGCTGGTTGGGCGATCGCATCGGTCGTGTGCGGGCGATGAGCCTTTCCATCTTCACTTACGCCATCTTCACCGGCCTCTGCGGCCTTGCCACGGAGGCCTGGCACATCGCCGGGCTGCGTTTCGTGGCCTCGCTCGGCAGGGGAGGTGAGTGGGCGCTCGGCGTGGCGTTGGTGAATGAACTATGGACGAAGGGAAACCGCGCCTTCATCGCCGGTCTCATCGGTGCGGCGGCGAACGTGGGCTACCTGCTTGTGGCACTGCTCAGCCTCTCGCTCGTCAGCTTCATCGCCGAGGTGAAAGACATCTTCATTTCCTGCGGCATGGGCCAGCAACTCGCTGATTCGTGGTTCTCCAATGGCGGCTGGCGCTTCCTCATGATCACCGGGGCGCTGCCCGCATTGCTGATCTTCCTCATCCAGATCTTCGTGCCTGAAAGCCACAAATGGGAAGAGGAAAAGGCCAGCGGAGCCACCAGCCACTGGAGTAATAGCGACATGATCGGCGTCATGCTCGGCGGCCTCACCGCCCTCGTCATCATCTTCGCCTGGTCGCCGCTCGGCCCGCAGTATGGTGTGAATGGCGGCATGGCGGCGGTGATCACCGTCGTCGGTCTCGGCGTGGTGTTCTGGGGCTATGTTTTCCCGGTGAAGAGCTACCTGCGCCGTGCCGGCATCGCCGGTTCGATGCAAAGCGCGGACAGCTCCCTCATCATGCGGCACCTGCTCATTGGAGCCAGCCTCGCTGGCGTGGCGCTGCTCGGCACCTGGGGGGCGGCGCAGCAGGCTCCGAAATGGGCCATCGACCTCAACAACGCCACCGGCAAGCTCAGCGCCCATCCGAAGGAGTTTGTCCAGATGGCCACTTCCCTCGGTGCCATCCTCTTCACCGTGCTGACGCCCATCGCGGGGGACTGGCTCGGCCGGCGAGTGACCTACACGATCTGCTGCGTGTGTGCCGGTGTCTCCGCCGTCGTGTTTTACCAGTTCTGCCACACGATTGACGCCACGTTTTATGTTGCCGCGTTCTTCATGGGCGGCCTCACCGCGACCTTCTACGGCTTCTTCCCGCTCTACCTGCCGGAGCTTTTCCCCACCAGCGTGCGTGCCACCGGCCAGGGCTTCTGCTTCAATGTCGGCCGCATCATCGCCGCAGTGGGTGGTTTGCAGATCGCGAACCTCGTGGGCCTCTTCGGCACCGCGGAAACGCCCGCCTATGCGAAGGCCGCCAGCGCCTACACCGTGCTCTGCGGCATCTATTTGGTAGGCGTCATCGTGGTGCGTTTCGCCCCGGAGACGAAGGGCAGGGGACTCACCTGATTCCTCACTCCACCGCCTGCGCTTTGGGCGGATGACGGTCGGCATTGATCCATTGCTGGATCTCGGTCCAAAAAGATTCCACGGGCAAAGCAAAGGTCGTCACGCGATCCACACGGGCGATGTTGATGCCCACCACCTTGCCGTCGAGCGTCGCCAGCGGGCCGCCCATGTCGGCGGGCGAGAGCGGAATGTCGTGCTGAAGAGCGTCGGGGAAGTTGTCGGTGCGCAAAGAGACACCGCCGTTGGCAAAATCCTCACCTTCCCAGTTTTGGATGACTTTTGTGCGGCTGGCGAGGCGCACACGGCAGCTCGCCTCCTTGCCCGCACGAAGGTAGCGCACCTCAATGGACTCGCCCGGCTGGCGCTGCTTCACGATTTCATGCACTTGTTTCAGGTGCTCCACGGATTCTCCGGCGATGGCCAGCAGGATGTCATCCGCCTCGAGGCCTGCGGCTTCAGCGGGGCTGTCCGCGGCAATGGAGAGGAGGCGCACGCCTTTCGTGTTCTTGGGAGCCCGCTCATCCATGCGGATGCCGAGGGCAGGGCCAAATCCAGGAACGTGGCGGCGATTCGCACTGATGATGCCAATGCGTGGCTCAAGGGAGGTGCCCGAGCTGCCGCAGAGCCATTGACCATGCGAAAGCGAACGCGTGGCACCGAAGTTCGCGGCCTGCAGCTTGCTCAAACCGACTGCCTGCGCCAGCACGAGGTCAAAACGCGGCTCGCGATGAATTTCACGAAGCTCCGCCGTGCGGCCGTCACGAAGCTTCAAGCGCACTTTTTCCAACTCCGGCACCTCGCTGGCCTTGGTTAGGATGTAGCCGTCGATGCCGACCACCGTCGCCGCGCACACTGGACGGCCCAGCAGGCTCTCGATGCGTGCCGAGCAGGCCAGCACCGGCTGCGCGACCTTTGATACCGCGGCGAGCGTCTGCTTTCCATTCGTGCGCTGCTCCGCTGGCAAGGTGGGACGAGCGGAATCGGCGATGAGGAATGGCGAATGCAGAATGACGAATGCCAAAAGAAGCCAGCGAAAGGCTCGCGGGCTTGTTTCGGACGTCGCCATTCGGTTTTTTTTCGTCATTCGGGAATTCATCATTGGTCATTCTGACATGTTCATTCCCCTTCACGGGGCTTTTGTGCCAGCGTGACGGGCACTTTGCGTTCTTTGCCATCGGAGCGCAGACGAAGGGTGATGCGGTCTCCGGCGGCCTTGGCCTTGATGGCGGCCGTGAACTGCTGCTGATCGGTCATCGCGTCGCTGTTCACGCCGAGGATTACATCGCCCACGCGGACCCCGGCTTTGTGCGCCGGAGAGCCGTCGATTACATGATCCACCGCGAGTTCGACTTCATCAGTCATCCGCGTGGCAACGCCGAGATAGCCGCCGGCCCCCACGCCCCAAGTTTTAATGACCTGCGAGGCCTGCATGGCATCCCACGAGCGGAGGAAGGGGGCCATGGAGACGTGGACGTTCTGATCGCGATTCTCCCAAATTTGGCTGTGGATACCGATGACCTCACCAGCGAGGTTGAAGAGCGGTCCGCCGGAGTCGCCCCCCATCAGCACACAGTCGGTGTGGAGGCTGTTGGCGGTCTGTTTGACGATTTTTCCCACGCGAAGCACCGCGCCGCGAGCCTTGTCGAAGCCGCCGGGATGTCCCAGCGCAAAGCACCACCCACCCGGCTGCGCCTTGGCGATCTCGCGGCTCAGATTCACGCTCGGCCAGGGCTTGCCGCGGTCTTTGAGCTGCGCCAGCGCCGCATCCGTGGCCTGGTCGAGGCCGAGGGATTTGGCCGTTGTGGTGGTGCCGTCATCCAGCACCACGCGGATGTCCCGCCCCGGCTTGTCCACGACATGGGCGGCGGTCAAAATGAGGCCAGAGGGAGAGATGATGACGCCGCTGGCCGTGCCACCGCCCGTCTGGATGGCCACGAGGGCCGGGCGCACCTGCGGCAGGCGTTTTTGCACTTCCGCCTGGATGCGCAGCAGGCCGACGAGGTCCGTTGCCCCCTCTGCTCCGGCCATGCTGGTCAGCACCACGAGAAGCGTGGCGGTGAGAAACAGGAGTCGAAGGCCGGAGCAAAGCATGCGCGTGGTGCAGGATAGCGAAAAGCCGCCCTCAGGTCAATCTGGCACGCGGGCAGGGAAATCTGCGGTTGAATACGAGGCAGGGCCGCGCTTCTCTCGCCCGTCTCACCCCCAAAAATCACACTCCTTACATGAACTACGATCTCATTGTCATCGGCGGCGGCCCTGCGGGCTATGTCGCAGCCATCCGCGGCGCTCAACTCGGCAAAAAAGTGGCCTGCGTCGAAAACGACCGCGCCGGGGGCACCTGCCTGAATTGGGGCTGCATTCCCACCAAGGCGCTGCTGAAGTCGGGCGAGCAATATG
>JBKCXA010000139.1:0-2482 GCA_046316935.1 Prosthecobacter sp. | reverse complement strand
GTGCCTCGACGCTTTCGGCGAGATGCAGGAGGCCTTCGAGCGCGAGCTCAGGCATGCCGAGACGCTCGCTGAGCCCGGCGGCAAGCTCGAGCTCCTCGAACTCGCGGGAAGCGATGGCGGACTCGATGGCAAAGCCGAGCTGGCGGCGTGATTCCTTCATGTCGGGCTGCAGATGGCTCTCGGCATCCGCGAGCCAGATGGAGACGAGCGTGTTGGAAACCGGCGGGCGTTTGCCGGTGAGCGCCTGCTTCATCTCCTGCCAGCGGCCTTCACCGGCGAGGGCCTTGATGAGCGCGGTGAAGAGCGGACGCGAGCTGGAAGCGAGTTGCGGCGGCACGAGCTGGAGCAGCAGGGCATGCTCGCGATGCGCGGCGAGCCACGCGGCGATTTCGACGAGCGTGCCGGTCTTCTCAGTTTCAAAGCGCGAGACCTCGCGGCGGATCAGCTCGTCCTTTTGCTCCGGAAAGAAGCGGATGAGGGCGCTGACAATATCGAGCCGGATGGAGAGATCCGCATGTGGATGGCCTTCGATGATGGGGAGGAGACGCTTCGCATCCTCGGAGGTGAGACGTGCATCCCGCAGGATGGCACGTGCGGCCGCGATGCCCACAGGTGGCGGGAGCTGGCAGAGATCCCACAGCTCGGTCCACGACTGGTTGCGATACTCGGGGAAGGCGCTGCGGCTGTTTTCGATGGCGAACTCCAGCCGGGCCTCCGGCGAGTTTTTATCGAGCAGACGTGCTTTGCGGGCGGAATCTGCGGCGGCGGTCGTCTGACCCTCGGCAGCCTGCAGGCGGGCAAGCATCGCGAGGGCTTCGGGAGTGCTCATGGCCTCGGCAGGCAGCGCGGCATGCACGCGACGTGCTTCATCGATGCGGCCGAGTTCAACGAGGCAGGTGCCGTGCAGCAACTGGTCCTCGATGGAGAGAGGCTGCTTCGTGGAGAGCAGTCGCAGATGGTAGGCGAGCTCCCGGCGGTCGCCCTTCACGAGTTTTAAATACTGGATGATGGCGTGAAGCACCTCCGGCTCCTCGGGCGAGAGGTTTCGCGCCTCGATGAGTTCGGCGATCGCATGACCCAGGTCATCTGCCTCCATCGAAACGACGGCCTCGCGAGCATGCGAACGTGCCCAGGCATCCCGAAGCGCGGTGCGGGCAGGACGCCAGGCGATCAAGGCGACGACGCCAAGACCGACGACAGCCAACAGCCACACGCTAAAGCGTCCGAGCACCGGCACCTTCGGCTGGTGGAACTCGACCGGGGTGTCGTTTTGAGGCTGGAAGTCGAAGGACATGGCGATGGCGAATGACGAATGATGAATTGCGAATGACGAATGAGTTATTCGGCACCGCCGTTGCGGCGTTTGCGCTCGTCTTCGTCGCTGGAGCCTTCGCCACCGCCGTAGCCGAGGACTTCGACGGTGATGATGGAGGGTGTTTGAGAGTCCTGCTTGGTCTCCTGGGTTTGTTTGGCGGCCTGCTGGGCGGCCGGGGAGTTGCTGGTGGCGGCCGTGGCGGCCGCGGCACTGGCGAGACCTCCGAGCGAAGGCGTGGCGACCGAGGGCGCGGAGCTGGCTCCGGCACTGGTGCCGCCCACGGAGATGTTCGCGGCATTCAGCACGACGGCCGCTGCGATGTTCAAATTGCCCGTGGCACGAATGCCGGCATCACCGGCATCCACCGCACCGATGGGCGCGATGAGATCGACATTGCCCGGACGCACGCCCGCGACGGTGGCGAGCACGCCGATGCCACCACCCGTGGCGAGACCGGCGAGGTCGGTGGCCACAGCGGCACTCGACGGATCAATGATGACACGCGTGGGCGGCGCGGATTGCACCGTCTTGGCGGAGGAGCCGGCGGCGATGTCGCCGATGCTCGACCAGATGGTGATGTCACCACCGCGGAGGGTGAAGATACGCGCGATGCCGATGCTGACGTCGTCATTGGCAAAGACGGAGATGTTGCCGCCGGACTCGGAAATGATGCCGGGAGGCGCGAGCGTCTCACCGAGCACGGTGGAGGCGAGCTGCAGGCCGCCACCTGGGGCGAGGATGCTGATATCGCCACCGCTCTTCGTGCGGACATCGCGTGCCTGGGTGTAGATGCTGCCGGAGGCCGGCGAAGGCACGAGCGCCTGGATGGCGCGATCCCCCGCCGCGTAGGTGCCGACATCGGGGCTGTTGGGATCATTGCGATCCCGTCCGGCATCACGCAGCACGAGATAAAAGAGCGCGAGGGCGAGCTGCTTCTGCTGTTCCGAGGTGAGCGACGGGTCGTTGAGGTTCACCGAAGGCACGCCGAGCAATTCCGCGAGTTCATTGAGATGACGCGTGCTGCTGCCGAACTGGTTCAAGAAGCCAGTGAAGTCCAAACCGCTGGCACCGAGACCCGTTGCGACGCGGCCCAAGCCTGCGGAGAGCACGATGTCCGCGCCTTCAAAAGGCAGATACGGATTGCGGCCGTTGCCGATGCTGTTGATG
>JBKCXA010000138.1:0-12253 GCA_046316935.1 Prosthecobacter sp. | reverse complement strand
TCCGCGCTGACTTTTGCCACCCGGTAGTAGCCCGACCGTGCAAGCTCCAAGGCACGACACACCTGCGCGATCCCGCCCAGACCGCTTTGCATGGCGTATCGTGCCGCACGTCGCTTGCTGGCCGGGCTCACCATTTTTTTTTGCGTTGATGGCCTTCAAGATGTCGATCTGCACCGTCAAGTCCGCCATGATGCGCTTAAGCCGCCCGTTTTCCTCCGCCAACGCCCTCGCCTGGCGCAGCTCATCGACCTGCATCCCGCCATAGTTGCTTCGCGCCGCCTCTCGGCGCTCACCCCTGCTGGGCAGCCTGCGGCTGGCTGTCTCGCTCCGCTCGGCTGCGCTTCCATCCGTAGTAGGTCTGCTCGCTGATGTTATGACGTGCGCACACGTCCCGGACCTTTATCCCACCCTGCGCCTCGCGCAGGAAGCTCACGATCTTCTCTTCACTGTGTCTGCTCCTTTTCATGGTGTTCTGTTCTCCTGGTTTTGGAGCCAGAACTACATTTTACAACCGTCCTACTTTCAGGGAGCAGGCCATGGAGCGCTGAACCCTCTTTCCATCCGGCAGAGTGATGCAGGCAAGCCAGAAGGGGGATCGTTCCTTTCGTCGGAGGGAAGCCAGTCGGTGAATTGGTGGCAACAGAGGGGGCAACATCATTGATGTAAATCAACGTCAAAGAAGTCATGGAAGCCTTGATTTTACTGGGGAAGAGCACTTTCAAGAACCGTAGAATCGTTCCGAGGGTTGGAATCCCTCCCTGGCCGCCACTTCATCGATAGATGATGGCTTTGAGCGAGGTGAATCTTCATCTCGAATTGCTCATGCTGAAAAACGCAGGGATCAAACACCGGGAGCCTCAGGATGCGGACCATTCGTAGGCCAGCAGCGCCTGCTTGCGGTCTTGCCCCCAGCGATACTGGCCGATGATGCCGGTCTCGCGGATGACGCGGTGGCAGGGGATGAGGTAGGCGAGCGGGTTGGCGCCGACGGCGCTGCCGACGGCGCGGGAGGCCTGGGGCGAGCCGATGGCCCTGGCAAGGTGGCCGTAGCTCACGACGGCACCGGGCGGGATGCGCAGCAGGGCACGCCAGACGCGAAGCTGAAAGGGCGTGGCACGCACGAAGGCCTTCCAAGGTGTGCCGGCGCCCGTCTGGAAGATGCCCGCGGCCATTTCACGCGCCGCAGCATCGCTCCAACGAAAACGTGCTCTGGGCCACGCAGCCTCGATGTCGCGGTGATCCTCAGTTTCGACAAAGGCGAGATGGCAGAGTCCACGCGGGCCGTTTCCGATGCAGCAGGGGCCGAACGGCGTCTCGGCGAAACCCGCGACGATCTCCCAGCCTGCGCCGCCGGATTTGATCTCCCCCGGTGAGGCGGCCTCCAGTGTCACACAGAGGTCGTGAAGGCGGCCGGGCGAGGACAAACCCGCTCCTAGGGCCGCGTCGAGCACGCTTTCACCCCGGCGGAGGCGTTTGCGGGCGTTTTCGGCGGTCAGGCATTGGAGAAAGTCCTTCGGCGTCACGCCGGCCCAGCGGCTGAAAAGGCGGTGGAAGTGCGCCTCGCTCAGTCCCGCCTCCGCGGCGAGCACGTCGAGCCCCGGCTGCTCGTCGGAATGAGCATCCAGGTAACAGATGATGCGGGCCACACGCTCGTAATCGTTCATGCGGGCGATTCTGGCGCGGAGTGGGCGGCGGGCCACCCGGTTCTTGCGGTCGGTTTCGGGCGTCGAAAGCAGTCCGGATTGCGCCTTGCACCCCGCCCGGTGCCTCCTACTATCGCGCCCTCTTTCCCCCAAAAAACACCCGCATGAGCAAGCACGTCAAACTTTACATCCCCGGCCCCGTCGAAGTCAGCGCTGACACCTACGCCGCCATGTCCGCCCCGATGATCGGCCACCGTGGAAAGGGCTTCCAGGACCTCTACGCGGAGATCCAGCCGATGCTGCAGACGCTTGTTGGCACGAAGCAGCAGGTCTTTTTGAGCACCTCCTCCGCTTGGGGCGTGATGGAGGGCTCCATCCGCAATCTGGTGAAGAAAAAAGTCCTCAACTGCTGCAATGGCGCCTTCTCGGACAAATGGCTCGATGTCTCCAAGCGCTGCGGCAAGGAAGCCGAGGCCTACCAAGTCGAGTGGGGCCAGCCCATCATGGCGGCAGAAATTGATAAACGCCTCGCCACCGGCGAGTTCGACGCCGTCACCTTCATCCACAACGAAACCTCCACCGGCGTGCTCAGCCCCATCGCGGAGATCGCGGCGCTGAAGAAGAAGTATCCGGATGTGATGTTCATCACGGATTCCGTCTCCGGCTTCACCACCGTGCCGGTCAATTTTGACGAACTCGGCATCGACGTGCTGCTCACGGGCTCTCAGAAAGCCTTCGCGTTGCCTCCCGGTCTCGCGCTTTTCACCGCCAGCGAGGCCGCCATGGCCCGCGCCGCCACGATCAACGACCGCGGCTACTACTTCGACTTCATTGAGTTCAAAGCGAACGGCGAGAAGAGCATGACGCCCTCCACGCCTTGCATCAGCCTCATCTACGGCCTGCGCCACCAGTTGAAGAAGATCTTCGCCGAAGGGGTGGATAACCGTTACGCCCGCCACGCCAAGCTCAACGGCATGGTGCACGAATGGGTGAAGAAGAACGGCTTCGAGTTCTTCGCGCCCGAGGGCTACCGCTCGAAGTCGCTCACCTGCGTCGCCAACAACAAGAACATCGACGTGGCGGCCTTCATCGCCCTGCTGAAGAGCAATCACAGCATGATCATCGACGGCGGCTACGGCAAGTTGAAGGGCAAAACCTTCCGCATCAGCAACATGGGCGACGAGTCTGAAGCGAGCATGACCACCGTCATCAACGCGCTCGAAGACTCGCTCGCGAAGCTGGGCTGAGGAGGCTGTCAAAAGGTCAAGAAGTGGTCAAATGGTCAAGGTTTGCGCCACCCACCTCTTGACCGCCTTGACCCCTTGACCGCGCAGCCTTGACCTTTCCCTCACTCCCCCATGACCCTCATCTCCGGAACCCAGGTCGCCGAAAAAGTCCTCGCCGAATGCCAGCGCGACATCGCTGCGCTGAAGGAGCGAGGAGTCACGCCCGGCCTCGCCGTGGTGCTGGTCGGAGATGATCCGGCCTCGCGGGCTTATGTGCGTTCGAAGGACAAAAAGTGCCGCGACCTCGGTCTGCACTCGGTGAAGCTCGAACTGCCTGCCACGACCTCGCAGAAGGAGCTTTTGGAGGTTGTCGCCAAATTGAACGCCGATCCGGCCATCCACGGCATTTTGGTCCAAAGCCCGCCGCCAAAGCACATCGACGAGGCCGCCATCGTGCGAGCGATTGATCCGGCGAAGGACGTGGATGGCTTTCATCCCGTGAATGTCGCCAAACTGGCTCTCGAAGACCCCACGGGCTTTGTTCCTTGCACGCCACTCGGCTGCCAGCGCCTGCTCATTGATGCCGGCATCGAAACGAAGGGCGCTCACGCCGTCGTCATCGGGCGCAGCATGATCGTCGGCAAGCCGATGGCCATGCTACTGATGGCCAAAGGTCCCGGCGGCGATGCCACCGTCACCGTCGCTCATTCCCGCACCCGCGATCTCGGCGCCATCACCCGCGAGGCAGACATCATCATCGCCGCCATTGGTCGCCCTTACTTTTTGAAAGCCGAACACGTCAAAGAAGGCGCGGTCGTCATCGACGTGGGCATCAACCGTGTCGAAGACCCCGGCAGTGAAAAAGGCTACAAGCTCGTCGGCGATGTCGCCTTCGATGAAGTGGCCCCCAAATGCCGCGCCATTACCCCAGTGCCCGGCGGTGTCGGTCCCATGACCATCGCGATGCTGATGGCGAACACGGTCAAGGCTTGCCAGCAGAGCCTTCGGTGAGCTGGTGTCGCTTCTTCACGAAGTCGCAGGCTGGCTGATGCTTTGTCCAAACTCGGTGCGATGGCTCAAAGCTTGGATCAAAAGGAAAAGACCAAAAGGCGTGCCTAGCGGAAACAAGCACACGAGAAGGCTGCCGTGGATCGTGGCGAACCAAAATGCCCATCGCTCGCGAAAGCGAAGCCGCGTGAGCGCATAACCAAAGATACCGACTCCCAAGATCGAAACGCCCAGCCCGAGCAAGGATGCATCAAACGCACTGCCCATGGTCGCGGTGGCCCGCGAGAGCATGGCGGCGACTTCGTTGTTGTTCGTGGCTTGAGAGAGGTCGAATTCAGCAGTCGCCCGGTTGAGCTGGCCCAAAGTGAGCAGCAGTCCCACTACCCAGGCGAGTTGAAGGGCAGCACCGATCACGGCGATGGTTTTCGCAGGTTTGGCCATGGGAGAGGATTCCAAGGTGGGCGTGTGAGCATTTCTGCACAACACAGTTTTTTTACGGCAACGGAGCTGGTGTCGCAAGGGAGATGAAAGGCGGCGATGCCTTGCTTCAGGACAGGAATCGCAAAACCAGTTGCCAGCCCCCATGCAGCGGTTAACGGCAACGCGTTCCCACTCTCCAACCTATGATCGTCGCCCCCAAAATTCGTGGATTCATCTGCACCACCGCGCATCCCACCGGCTGTGCCAAGCATGTCGCCGACCAGATCGCGCTCGTGAAGGGCCGCGGCCCCATCGCCAACGGGCCGAAGAAGGTTCTCGTGGTCGGTTCCTCCACGGGTTACGGCCTTGCCTCCCGCATCGCGGCGGCCTTCGGCTCCGGCGCGGCCACGATCGGCGTGTTCTTTGAAAAACCGGCCGAGGAAGACCGCTGCGGCACCGCAGGCTGGTATAACTCCGCCGCCTTCGAGACCGAGGCCAAGGCCGCCGGCCTCTACGCCCGCTCCTTCAATGGCGATGCTTTCTCCGACGCGATGAAGGCGGAAGTCATCGCCGCCATCAAGGCCGATCTCGGTCAGGTGGACTGCGTCATCTACTCCCTCGCCAGCCCCCGCCGCACGCACCCGAAGACCGGCGAAGTCTTCAAGTCCTGCCTCAAGCCCATCGGCGGCACTTACACGAACAAAAACCTCAACACCGGCACCGGCGTCGTGAATGAGGTCACCATCGAGCCCGCCAACGACGATGAGATCGCCCAAACCGTGGCCGTCATGGGCGGCGAGGATTGGGAGATGTGGATCGACGACCTTCAAAGCGCCGGCGTGCTCGCCCAAGGCGTGCAAACCGTGGCCTACAGCTACATCGGGCCGGAAGTCACCTGGCCGATCTACAAGAACGGCACCATCGGCCGCGCCAAGGAAGACCTCGAACGCGCTCAGCGTGCCCTCGATGGCAAGCTCGCCTCCCTCGGCGGCAAGGCCTGGGTTTCCGTCAACAAGGCCCTCGTCACGCAGGCGAGCAGCGCCATCCCGGTTGTCCCACTTTACATCTCGCTGCTCTACAAGGTCATGAAGGCCGAGGGCACCCACGAGGACTGCATCGAGCAGATGGACCGCCTGTTCCGCGACCGCCTCTACAACGGCCAGCCGCAGCCTGATGAGGCCGGCCGCATCCGCGTGGACGATTGGGAAATGAAACCCGCCGTCCAAAAGCTCGTCGGCGAACGCTGGACGGAAGTGAACACCGAAAACTTCGCCCAGCTCGGCGACTTCGAAGGCTATCAATCCAGCTTCCTCCGCCTCTTCGGCTTCGGCCTCGAAGGCGTGGACTACAACGCCGAGGTCGATGTGAACGTGCGCGTTCCTTCGCTGGGCTGATTTCACCGCTCGTAGCATGGCAAGAGGGCACGCGGAACGCCCGTATGCCTCGCGCATGCTTCGTCACCTTTTTCTTGCCACTGTCTTCTCCGGCTCGGTTTCGGCCGCAGGGCCTGCTTTGACTTTTGAAAAGGATGTGCGCCCGATTTTGAAGGCGAATTGCTTTCACTGCCATGGCGAGGAAGGGGAGACCAAGGGTGGCCTCGACGTGCGGCTGGCCCGTTTTCTCCAAAAAGGCGGCGAGAGCGGCCCGGCGATCATTCCGGGCGATGCGGCGAAGAGTCACCTCATCGAACTGGTGAAGGCGGGCGAGATGCCGAAAGGCAAAAACAAGCTCAAGGAGCGTGACGTGGCCATTTTGGAGAAATGGATCGCGGATGGCGCGAAGACCGCCCGACCGGAGCCGGAGATGCTGGGGCCGGAACATGCCTTCACGGACGAGGAACGGGCCTGGTGGTCGCTCCAGCCGGTTTCGAGGCCCAAGGTTCCGAGTTCCAAGGCGGCCGAAGCCGTGAAACTTGAAACGAGAAACCTGAAACAAGGATTGGATGTCTTCATCGAGGCCAAATTGACCGAAAAGGGTCTCTCCTTCTCCCGCGAGGCCGATCCAGCGACCTTCATCCGCCGCGCCTCTTTCGATCTCCTCGGCCTCCCTCCCACTCCCGAGGAGGTCCAGATCTTTGAAGCCGCCTGCATTCAATTGGGTCAATCCGGTCAAACCCTCCCCGAAGCCGCCGTGCGTGCCCTCATCGACCGCCTGCTCGCCTCCCCGCATTACGGCGAACGCTGGGGCCGTCATTGGCTGGATGCCGCGGGTTACGCGGACAGCGAGGGCTTTGGCGAGAAGGACCTCGAGCGGAAGTGGGCCTGGAAGTATCGCGATTACGTCATCCATGCGTTGAACAAGGACAAGCCCTTCGACCAGTTTGTGTAGGAGCAGCTCGCGGGCGATGAGATGGTGGCGCAGCCGTATAAAAACTTGTCCGCCGATGCCATCGAGAAGCTCACGGCCACCGGTTTCCTGCGCATGGCCCCGAACGGCACCGGCGAGATGAATGACGCGGCCACCCAGAACGCGAACATCGCCGACACGATCAAGATGGTCGGCACATCGTTGTATGGTCTCACCATCGGCTGCGCCCAGTGCCACGACCATCGCTACGATCCGATCTCGCAGGCGGACTACTACCGGCTGCGGGCGGTCTTCGAGCCTGGCTTTGACACCAAGGCCTGGCGCAGCACGCAGGGGCGGCTCGTTTCGCTGCTCACGGATGCGCAGTCAGCCGAGTCGGCGAAGATCGAGGCGGAGGCGAAGAAGCTCGATGCGGCCCGACTGGTGAAGCAGGAGGAGTTCATCACCGAGGTTTTGGAGAAGGAACTGCTGAAGGCACCGGAGGCGGATCGTGCCGCCCTGCGCACCGCGTATCGCACGGACTTAAAGAAGCGCACTGCGGATCAAACCAAGCTCCTCAAGGCCTGGCCGCGCATCAACCAGCTCAGCGCCGGATCGCTCTACCTCTACGATGTGACTTTCAAGACGAAGCATGCCGACACGCTCAAAAAGATGACCGAGGAGGCCACCGCCGTGCGGGCGAAAAAACCGCTGGAGGAGTTCGTGCATGCCTTCACCGAGGTTCCGAAGGCGAAGCCGGACCTCATCCCGGCCACCTTTGTCTTCAATCGCGGCAACCACGATCAGCCGAAGGACAAGGTCGGCCCCGGCGAACTCACCGTGCTGGCCGGTCAGCGAAAGATCGATCTGCCTGCGAAGGACCCGAAGCTCACCACCAGCGGTCGCCGGCTGGCCCTCGCGAACGCTTTGACCGATGGGAAGCATCCGCTGCTGGCACGCGTGATGGTGAACCGCGTGTGGATGCACCACTTCGGCAAAGGCATCGTGGCCAGCCCCGGTGATTTTGGCCAGCTCGGTAGCAAGCCCACGCATCCGGAACTGCTCGACTGGCTTGCAGGCGAGTTCATGCGTGGCGGCTGGAGCCTGAAGCAGCTTCATCGCCTCATCATGACCTCCCGCACCTACCGCCAGGCCTCCACGCGAGATGACAAGCGCGACCTCATCGACCCGGACAACCTCTACCTCAGCCGCATGAACGTCCGCCGTCTGGAGGCCGAGACGCTGCGCGACTCGCTGCTGGCCATTAGCGGCAAATTGAACCCGAAGGTCGGTGGCGCTCCGGTGCCGGTGATGTTTAACGAGGAAGGGCAGGTGGTCATCGGCATCGACACGACGGACACTGCCGGTCGGCCCACGGGGAAAATCATCCCGCTGAATGGCGATGAGTTCCGCCGCAGCATCTACATCCAGGCCCGCCGCTCCCGCCCGCTGGAGATGTTCGCCACCTTTGACGCCCCGGTCATGGAGCCGAGCTGCGATGCTCGC
The DNA here is from genome assembly GCA_046316935.1 of Prosthecobacter sp. Lineage (GTDB taxonomy): Bacteria > Verrucomicrobiota > Verrucomicrobiia > Verrucomicrobiales > Verrucomicrobiaceae > Prosthecobacter. The sequence goes on along the minus strand of JBKCXA010000138.1, from coordinate 4,164 downwards.
TCCGTCACCACCGTGAGTCCGCAGAGCCTCCTGCTCATGAATAGCGCCACCATGCGGGTGCATGCACAGCAGTTCGCCCAGCGGGTGGAAAACGAGGGCGGGCAGGAACTACCGGATCGGGTTCGCCTCGCGTGGAAGCTGGTGCATGGCAAAGCGGCGTCGGAGTCCGATGTGCAGCAGAGCGTGGAGTTCGTGCAGGCCCAGACGGAGTATTATAAGGCCAATCCCACCCCGCTGGAGGTCCAGCTCGGCGCCCCCGCCAAAACACCGGGAGATCCCGCCTTCCTCGGCCTGACAGCCCTCTGCCACGCCCTGATGAGCAGCAATGCCCTGCTCTACATTGATTGACCCCCGTCAACTCGGTCAATTCGGTCATTTGGGTCAAAAAACATCATTTTTGAAGCGCTTACGCCTCAGGAAAGCCAAGTTTCACCCAAAAATGGCAAACTTCATCTTGCTGTTTTGGCTTTTGACCCCACTTTGGCCGCCGAAATCGCAATTTTCATCCCATTCCCATGAGCACACCCAAAATGGACGGCGCCCAAGCCCTCATTAAAACCCTCGCCGACCTCGGCATCGAATACGTCTTCGGTTACTCCGGCGGCGCGGCCATCCCGATCTTTGACGCCCTCCAGACCGTGAAGACGGACATGAAGTTCATCCTCGTCCGCCACGAGCAGGGCGCGGTCCACATGGCCGATGGCTACGCCCGTGCCACCGGCAAGCCCGCCGTCGTCCTCGTCACCTCCGGCCCCGGCGCTGGCAACACCGTCACCGGCATCATGACCGCCCAGATGGACAGCGTTCCGATGATCGTCCTCTGCGGCCAGCAGGTCACCTGGATGCTCGGGAAGGACGCCTTCCAGGAGGCGGACATCTTCAACATCACGTCCCCGGTCGTGAAGCACAATTTCCTCGTCAAGCAGACGAACGCCCTGCCGCGCATCGCCCGTGAGGCCTACCACATCGCCACCACCGGCCGCCCCGGCCCCGTGCTCATCGACATCCCGAAGGACATCAGCCAGGGAGCCTTCACCGGCACTTTTGACGAGCCGATGGATCTGCCGGGCTACAACCCGAGCGAAAACTTCAAGATCGACGCGTCCCGCATCAAGGAAGCCGCCAGCCTCATCGCCGCGGCGAAGCGTCCGGTCATCCTCGCCGGCCAGGGCGCGATGATCGCCCGCGCCGACAAGGAGCTCATGGCGCTCGCCGAGACCTGCGGCATCCCCGTCACCACCACGCTGCTCGGAAAGGGTGTCTTCCCCGAGACGCACCCGCTTTCGCTCGGCATGCTCGGCATGCACGGCACCGCCTACGCGAACAAGGCCATGTGTGAGGCCGACCTCATCTTCAATGTCGGCTCCCGCTTCGATGACCGCATCATCGGCAAGCCGCACATGTTTGGCCGCAACGCGAAGATCGTCCACATCGACATCGACGCCGCTGAGTTCAACAAGATGATCAAAGTGGACGTCGCGATCAAAGGCGACGCGAAAGCCGCGCTCAGCGACCTGCTTCCGCACGTCGAAAAACTGCCCACCGAAGACTGGCTTGCCCACCTCGACGGTTACAAGAAGAAGTTCCCGCTCAAATACGCCAAACAGGGCGGCCTGCGCATGCAGCAGGTCATTGATGAGCTCTACACGCTCACGAAGGGCAAGGCCATCGTCACCACCGACGTCGGCCAGCATCAGATGTGGGCCGCGCAGTTCTACAAGAACGACGAAAGCTACCACTGGCTCAGCTCCGGCGGTGCAGGCACGATGGGCTTCGGCTTCCCCGCGGCCATCGGTGCCCAGCTCGCCTGCCCGGACAAGCTCGTGGTCGCCATCGCGGGCGACGGCGGCTTCCAGATGACCCTCTTTGAACTGGCCACCGCCGCCATTCACAAGCTGCCCATCAAGATCCTCGTCTTGAACAACAGCTACCTCGGCATGGTTCGTCAGTGGCAGGAGTTGTTCTTCGAGAACCGCGAGAGCGGCGTCGATCTCATCGGCAACCCCGACTTTGTGAAGCTCGGCGAAGCCTACGGCATCAAAGGCTGGCACATCCGCCGTCCCGCCGATGTCGAGCGCATCCTCCAGCAGGCCCTCGATTACAACGACGGTCCCTGCATCATCGAAGCGGAGTGCATCAAGGCTGAGAACGTCTTCCCGATGATCCCCGCTGGTGCCGCCTTGGAGGACATGATCCTCGAAGCGCCGAAGCACAAAATGGAAAAACCCACCGGCTCGACCTAACCCACGTAGGCGCACTCGCCAGAGTGCGGGGCTGCCCCAATGAAAACCAACCGCATCATCCACGGCGATGCCCTCGCCGAGTTGAAAAAGCTCCCCGCAGCCTGCGCACAGTCCGTCATCGCCGATCCGCCTTACTTCAATGTTCTCGAAGATGAAGCCTGGGACACCCAATGGAAAACCGCCGCCCACTACCTCGCCTGGTGCGAGAAGTGGGTCGCGCAGGCCATGCGTGTCCTTCGCGATGACGGCCTCGCTTTCATCTTCGGCCAGTTAGGAAAGCGCGAGCACACCTTCCTCCACCTCATGTCACGCCTCGCCCAGCAGCACCCGTTTCACGATCTCATCATCTGGGATCGTGCGGTCGGCTACAATGAGCGACGCGACAGCTTCACCCCACAATACGAGATGATCCTCGTCCTGCGGAAGGGCGACGAAGTGAAGTTCAACAAGGACGCCGTGCGTGTCCCCTACGACCGCGCCACCATCACCGAGTATCTCCGCGATCCGCGCTACAAGAACAAGAAGGCCCGCAAAGCCCATCTCGAAGCCGGCAAGTTCGCCACCAACATCCTCCGCGTCCCCAGCTTGAAGGGGAACTCGAAAGAGAAGTGCGGCCACCCCTCACAAAAGCCCATCGACCTCATCGAAAAGCTCATCCTGAGCTGCACGGATGCTGGCGACCTCGTCGTCGATCCCTTCCTCGGCTCCGGCACCACCGCCGCCGCCGCGAAGAAGCTCCAGCGCAAATGGCTCGGCATCGAAAAAGACTCCAACTACCTCAAAATCGCCCAAAAACGGCTCAAAGCACCGCGAGCGGCAAAAGCCCCAACAGCCCGCAAAGCCTCCTAGTTTGGCCTTTTCTCCAAATCATAAGTCACAAATCGTAAATCATAAATAGCACCACCATGAGCGACAAAATCACCGCCACCACCGACAAGAAGCCCGCCCCGCAGGCCGACATCATCAACATCCACACGCTCAGCGTCATGGTGAACAACCAGCCCGGCGTCCTCGGCCGCATCTGCGCCGTCTTCAGCCGCCGCGGGTTCAACATCGAGTCCCTCGTCGTCTCGCAGACGCGTGATCCGCGCTTCAGCCGCATGACCATCGGCATCAGCGGCCATCCCGAGGGCCTGCACCAGATCATCATGCAGGTGAACAAGCTCATCGACGTCATCAGCTGCACCGAGCACACCGACCGCGACGCCGTCGCCAAGGAAATGGTGCTCATCAAGATCGCCGCCGGAGCCGCCGACCGCACCGAGATCCTGCAAATCATCGAGCACTACGCCGGAAAGACCGTCGATCTCCAGGAAGACAGCCTCATCGCCCTCATCAGCGGCAACACCGACAAACTCGACGCTGCCGTCCGTCTCCTCAGCAAGTTCGACATTGTCGAAACCGTCCGCACCGGCAAGGTCGTCATGGCCCGCGGCTTGGCGGATACTTGACCCGCTGCGCGGGAATGACCAAGCCCGAATGGCGAATGACGAATTCCGCATGCGAAATGAAGCGTATCGGAATTCGTCATTATCTTTTGGCGTTCTGCCTTCGTCATTGATTCGTCATTCCTCATTCTGATTTCGTCATTTCCCATGCGCATCCTCCACCTCACACCCGGCACCGGCACCTTCCATTGTGGATCGTGTTTGAGGGATCATGCGCTCATCAAGGCCCTGCGGGTGCGCGGGCATGATGCGTTGATGGCGCCGCTGTATCTGCCACTGGTCACGGATCGCGAATTTGGTGCCCAGGAGCTGCCGGTGCAGATCGGCGGCATCTCGTTGTATTTGCAACAGAAGTTCACCTGGTTTCACAAGCTGCCGAAATTCGTCCACAACTGGCTCAACAAGCCCGACCGCCTGCGCATGGCCGCGAAGCGCATGGGCATGACCAGCGCCAAATCCCTCGGTGAGATGAC